>JAFSXO010000197.1 GCA_017444045.1 bacterium
CCCAGGGAGCTTATGGCGAGGAAATACCTATAACATGGACAGTATTGCAGCGCGATAAGGATTTTATATTGGTTATCGCCAAGCAGGGACTGGACAGCATGCCGTATCACGAATCCGTACCCTCTATAACCTGGGCAGATTGCAGCCTGCGCCATTGGCTAAACAATGAGTTTCTGAATAAGGCATTCAACGACCAGGAGCGGGAGCGGATTTTGCTGAGCAGCCTCACTAACAATGCTGGGCCTGATACCGAGGATCGCGTCTTTCTGCTCAGCGCTGAAGATGCCGAGGATGGCAGTTTGTTTGCTGGCGATACGGAGCGACAGGCCAAGCCCACTAAATATGCCAGCAATAAAAAGGCGTACACAGATGAAGAAAATGGATGCTGTTCCTGGTGGCTTCGTTCCCGCGGCTGCTATGGGCACCACGCGGCTAGCGTAAGCACTGGCGGCGATGTCAACATTGACGGCGACGAGGTTAGCATGGGCAGTCTCGCTGTGCGCCCAGCTTTAAGAATATCCCTCAAGAATATTTAGGCCTGTTGGCAATGCCATTAGCTTAAGGAATCAATGGCATTGCTTGATTTAATGAGACTGGGCCTGTTACCAGTCTCATTATGACATTGGGCCTATTGTATCTCATGCGCTTTCTGCCGTTATAGGCGTCTGGCTGTAGGCAGGGAGCTTCATTAAGCAGCAAGAAATACTAATGCCAATTTTTACCTACCAAGGAATGCCCAGAAAATGCCCTTACCCACCAACGCAGACAAGCTCGGCAAAGCCATTAAATGGGGAACTTTGATCTTTTCGGCTATATTCGCAGCCGATCTCTCCGCTTCTGCCCTGGAACGCTCCCTGATGGTCGTTCCCGAAGCCGTGGAAATAGCCGCCTCCGACACCTCTGAGGCCAAGCGTAAGGGCACGATGCACCTGTCCAATCTGCTGAGAGAAGATGAAACCGCTCCCGACGATACCGCGCAAGACGGCGATTCTCCTGACGGCTCCACTGGCGGCGCAGACGGTGAAGCCGCCGCCAGCGCCGCGGCTGTCTCTAGCGCTCAGGGCTTAGAAGGCGCGGTGCTGCGCGGTACTATGGTTACCGGCGGCTATCGGGCTGCCATGCTGGAGGTAGGTGGAGAAACTAAGCTGGTTCCGGAAAATACCGAGGTAGGCGATTACTATCTGCAGCAGGTCGGCCCTACTTGGGCTTATTTCGCCGAGACAGATGACAGTGAGCGCGGGGTGCGCCTGGTTCTGGATACTATGGTGGAGCCTGAAGGTGAAGAGAATGCCGAGGCTTCTTCCGATAAGGGCAAAAAGAAGGACGGCGATGGCGATGACAAAAAGAAGGATGAGCCTGTTGTCGTCAAAGAGCGCCTCAGTCTCGACGATATTCGCGCTGCCCTCAATGACACTTCAAAAATATCCTCCCAAGTGCGGGTCGTTCCGCAGGCTAAGGATGGCCAGCCTTATGGGACGCGTTTAGTCTTCCGCAACAACGACAATATTATGTCGCAGCTGGGGCTGCAAAACGGCGATATCCTGCTGTCCATAAACGGTAACCCAGCGCGCTCGGTAGAGGATATGTATCAGGGCTATATGACACTGCGCAATGCCGAAAGCCTGGAATTCCTAGTCGACCGTGATGGCAACGAGACTACGGTCAGATACGAGCTGGCCCATTAAATTAGATTTATTCGCTACAAGATCGTAAGCGTCAGGCAAAAGCATGGCGCTTATTATTTAATAGTACTGGGGCTATTACCAGATGCCCAGGGCTATGCGCGTTTCCTCGTTGGGGTTTACATTGGGATCCCACATAGGCTCCCAGACAAGCTCCACCTGGCAGTCGCGCACTCCGGGCATGCGGGTGACGTTAAAATACACGGCGCTGGTTATCTCAGGTCCCAGCGGACAGCCGGGGCTGGTAAGGGTCATGTTTATTTTAACGGTGCGGTCCTCGGGGTTGGGGATAATGTCGTAAACCAGGCCCAGATCGATGATGCTGATATTGATCTCTGGATCGACTACGCTGTAAATGGCCTGGCGGATCTCCTCTTCCGTAGGGAAATGCTCGCCTTCTGCCTGGCTATCGCCGCTCTCCTTTTTCTCTTCGTTGTCTTGTTCCGCCTCAGCTTCTGCACCAGTTTTTTCTTTTTCTGACTCCACAAAAGCAGTATCGCCTATCGCATCTGGTTTCGGCTTCGTGCCGGGTTGCAGTTCTTCCTTGGGCTTGTCCTCGGCGTCAGAAGCATCGTGTGCGGGAGTCTCTAGCGCATCCGTCTGAGGAGCGGCCAGTTCCGATCTCTCAGACGCTGGTTTGGTACTTATGGTCGGCTCAATAGCCTCGGTGGGCATGTCGGTGGGCATGTCGGTGGGAATGAGCGGCGGGGGCATAAACTCCGCTGAAGCAAATTTTTCTGTGTTTTGTTCCATAATGCGAGCTACCTTTTAATTCTATTCAATGCCGATATTTAGCGTTGCCGATATTTTGCGACTGATTGCCTAAAATGATAATATTCCAGCTTTTCCAAAAAAGCATGAATAATATTCAGACACTTCCAACCGCCGAGAATAATATTCAATCATGTCATTTAGGCCATGAAAGCTATTCATGCTTTTCTTGACGCTTCTGGTCAGCGCTATCGCTTTTAACTTTAAGTTTTGTTCGTAAAGATAAGATAGCGCGAGTCAGCGTCTATTGCATTATCAGTCCTTCCGGATGCTCCAGCCCCTCCGATAGGGTGTTCCAGGACAGCAGCGCGCACTTTATGCGCACTGGATAAGCCTTGACGCCGTCAAGTGCTTCCAGCTCGCCTATGTCCACATCCTCGCAGCCGTCTTCGTCCTTGCCCAGCAGTCTGGCCTTGAAGGCTTTGGTTATCCTTTTGGCCTCTTCAACGCTCTTGCCCAGGATCAGATCGGTCAGCATGGAGGTAGAGGTCATGGAGATGGCGCATCCGGAGCCCTCGAAGCCGACCGCGGTTACCTTGCCGTCCTCGATTTTCAGATCTAGCTCCAGGCTGTCGCCGCAGCTGGCGTTGAAGCCCTCGAGGTGGTGGGTAGGGCACTCCAGCGCCCCCTGATGGTGGGGATTCTGATAGTGATCGATGATGATTTGGCGATATAGATCGTCGTCGAAGATATTGGTATCGTCCATAATAGCTGTGGTCTTTCCGGTTAATTATTAAGCATCCAATGCCATTAACTTAAGGTTCAATGGCATTGGTTCTGATTATTCATGTGCGTTAGCGCTACTTGTTGTTTAGCGTTCCAGCTGGCATACAACATGCGTAACACCGCAATTTCCCCTCAGTTGTGGCCACCCCCTCTGTCGCTGGTGCGACTTCTCCCCCTGCCATCCTTTAGGGGGAGTTATAATGGGGATCCATTGGCCATTGCTTAAGTTAATGAGATTGATTAAGCAGCTTGCAGCTGCATTCTCCGCAGCTCTCTTCCTGAGTGCAGGGGGCTGCGTCTGAAGCTAATGGCGCTGGCTTGTGGCCTATCTTAGTGCAGGGGCAGGGGGCAATATGAAAGATGTCGCCGACCTTGGCCAGGCTTTCGGCCAGTCGGTCGATATCGGCTCTGGTGTTGTAAACGTAGAAGCTGGCGCGGGTCGTGCCCGTCATGCCGATCTCCCGCATCAGGGGCTGGCAGCAGTGGTGTCCGGCGCGCACGCAGACCTCATCGCGTCCTAAAATTGTCGCAATATCGTGAGGATGCAGCTTTTTATAGCGGAAGGAGAGCACTCCGGAACGCTGCTGCAAATCCTTAGGCCCCAGTACGGTCGCGCCGGCCTCTTCCAGGCGCCTAATGGCGTACTCCATCAGCATCAGATCGTGGGAGCGTATGTCGGCAAAGCCGATCCTGCTTAAATAGGCACATGCCGCGCTTAAGCCAACCGCGCCGGTAATGTTGGGAGTGCCGGCTTCGAAGCGGTTGGGGATCTCGGCCCAGCTGGAGCGCTCGCGCTTTACGATGGAGATCATGTCGCCGCCGTAAAGGAATGGCGGCAGCTCTTCCAGGCAGCTCATGCGTCCCCAGAGCACGCCGATGCCCGTAGGCCCCAGCATTTTGTGCCCGGAGAAGGCCAGAAAATCTACGCCGAGGCGCTGAACATCGCACTCCAGATGGGGAACGCCCTGCGAGCCGTCCAGAACTACGGTCGCTCCGGCTTCATGGGCCAGCTTAGCGATCTTCGCCACGGGGTGTACCGTGCCGAACACGTTGGATACCCAGGCAAAGGTCAGCAGCTTAGGCCGGTGGGAGAGAGCCTCCTGCAGAGAAGCCCAGTCTATGGTGCCTTCAGGGGTAAGCTCTATCCAGCGAAGTTTGGCTCCCTTGCGCAGAGCCAGCTGCTGCCAGGGCACCAAGTTGGCGTGATGCTCGCTAAGTGGCAGGGCGATCTCATCGCCGGCCTGGATATTTTTTTCGCCCCAGCTATAGGCCAGAAAGTTAAGCGAGGCTGTAGCGCCTGAAGTAAAAATAACCTCGTTGCGGTCACTGGCTCCGATAAAGCTGGCCACGGTCTGGCGGGCGCTGTCGTACGCCGCTGTAGAGGCGCCGGAAAGCCGGTACAGCCCGCGGTGAATGTTGGCGTAGCTGTGGCTCTGGAAATTGACCATAGCCTCGATGACCTGGCGGGGCATCTGGCTGGAAGCCGCACTGTCCAGATAGGCCAAAGGACGCTCGGGATCGCCGTCAGCAAATACGGGAAAATCAGCGCGTAGATCGCCTAAAGACATTTCACTTGACATATCGCTTAAAGACATATCGTACCATTCCTCAATCGGCTTGCTCGTCGCTGAAGGCCAGCCATTCCTCTCCCAGGTGGCTGTTGAGTAACTGACCTAGGTAAAAGCGTCCGGGATCATGCCGGAAATGGCCGGTAATCTCGTGCAGGAAACCGCTTACGATTAGGCGCCGCGCTTCTTCGGGCCTGATGCCGCGGCTCTGCAGGTAAAACTCCTGTTCGGGATCGTAGCTGGTGAAATTGGCTCCGTGGGTGCAGCGCACGTCATCGGCGATGATCTCCAGCTGGGGCTGGGAGTAAGCGTGAGCGCGCGGTGACAGCAGGAGGTTGCGGTTCTTTTGATAGGCATCGCTCTTCTGCGCCGCTCCGCAGACGTCTATATTGCCGGCGAATATGCTGCGCGCTTCGCCGTCCAGGGCGCAGTGGTAAAGCACATCGGACTTGCTGTGCCCAGTGTGGTGTTTCTGAAGCAGATTTATCTCAAAATTCTGCCGATCTTTGGCGTAGGTCAGGCCGTAAACCTGGCTGCTGGCGTTGGCTCCGGCGATGTCGCTCTGGAAAAATACCTTATTGTCGAGACCGCCCAGGCTGATGAGGAAAATGTCGGCGTTAGAGCCTTCCTGCATGTAGACATGGACGTTCACCAGGGAAAAGGTCTCCGGCTCCCAGTCTAAGACCAGGGCGTACTGCAGGGAGGAATTTTCGGCCAGATTGATCTCGATGGTCGGAACGGACTGGCTGTTGGAGCATCCTGGGCGGAAATGCTCGATTACCGAGGCCTGACTCCCGCTTTCCAGGCGCAGCACGGAATGGGGAAGAAAAACAGCCGACTGGGGAACGTGCTCAATTTTTATGGTTCCAGATGTGGCGGTGTCGCGGGGAACGTCCAGCCAGGCTCCGCCGTTTCTCCAGGCTGCGTTGAGGGCTCCGTAATAATCGCGCTGGTGGCGCTGATCCAGGAAGAAGAAGCTTTCCAGGCTGGGCTCAGCGGCCAGGGCGGCGCTCATGGACAGGCCGGTAATGCCAGCGGGGCAGCCTGCGTAGCTGGAGCCAGCACCGATAACCGAAAAGTTTGCGGGTGTTTCGCTCCCTGCGCAGATTTCGGCCGCTAATTTCGCCGCATCGTCTGCGCTGGGCTCATTGCCGTCGCTTTCGGCAAAGGAAGCATACGGATTAATATAATAATCGGGCAGGGCAAAATGCTCCAAAAAGCTCAGACGCCAGGCCTCGTCCTTGTGTGTCGGCGTAGCTAAATGGCGGGCGGCCAGCAGGCCGGCCTTGCGCTTGGCGGCGCTCCATTCGGGTTCGCCATAGGTTTTGGCTAAGAAATCTGTGGTCTGGCAGGCTAAAGCCGCTGATTTTAGGGTTGTGGTGCTCATGCTATTATCCTACCGATCCTTCCATCTCCATCTTGATGAGGCGGTTCAGCTCTACCGCGTATTCCATGGGCAGCTCCTTGGCAAAGGGCTCAAAGAAGCCGTTGACGATCATGGCCACGGCATCGCTTTCGCTGATACCCCGGCTCATAAGGTAGAACAGCTGCTCGTCGCCGACCTTGGACACCGTAGCCTCGTGGCTGACGCTGGCGGTGGCGTTGTTGACATCCATGTAAGGATAAGTATCGGAGCGGGAGTGATCGTCGAGCAGCAGGGCATCGCAGCGCACGTTGCTCTTTACAAAGTCGGCCTTGGGAGTCAC
>JAFSXO010000198.1 GCA_017444045.1 bacterium
GCAGTACGTCTCGTTCGGCGAGCGGAACAAGGTATTTGAGCTAATCCGCCATCAGATAAACCAGGGACGCCAAGCTTACATAGTGTGCCCTCTTATCGACGAGAACGACAAAATCGAAGCGACCGCGGCCATTCAGGAATGCGACTATCTGCGCCAGCGGATATACCCAGAATTCGCGGTCGGCCTACTGCATGGCAAGATGAAAGCCTCCGAAAAAGACGCAGTGATGAATAAGTTCAAAAACGGAGACTATAAAATCCTCATATCGACTACGGTTATCGAAGTCGGCGTCGACGTGCCCAACGCTACGGTAATGCTGGTGCAGAATGCCGACCGCTTCGGCTTGGCTCAGCTGCACCAGCTGCGCGGACGCATCGGACGCGGCAGCCATCAGTCGATGTGCCTGTTTATGGGGCAGGCTCAGGGCAGTATGGCCAAGCGCAAGCTCAAGGCCATCGCCCGCCTTTCCGACGGTTTTGAGGTGGCCGAGGAAGACCTAGACATTCGCGGCCCCGGAGACTACTACGGCATGCGCCAGTCCGGCCTGCCAGAACTGAAGGTAGCCGATCTCATGCGCGACAGCAAGCTGCTCAGCCTAGCCCGCCAGGACGCTTTGGACATCCTGCGCCGCGACCCCAATTTAGAGTACCCTGAGCATCAGCCGTTAAAACAGCACTTAGAATGTCTGCAGTTTGATGTCAGCGAGATCATTCATTAAAATGAAGCAGATACATTGACAGCAAGGTTTGTAAGCTTCTAAAAATGTTCGCTACTAATAATCGACACTGAAAGGAAAGACAACATTATGGCTTCACGCCGTCTGCCTAGCGAACCCTGGATGCGCCCCACCACCAACAAGGTCCGCGAAGCGCTGGTAAGCTCTCTGCAAATGCGCCTGCCCCAAGCGCGGGTACTGGATTTATTCGCCGGAACCGGCTCCCTGGGCTTAGCCTGCTTCAAAGCCGGATGCGGCAGAGTGGTTTTTATAGAAAGCGACCGCCGCTCGCTGAAATATTTGATAGATGAAGCCACCAAAGCCGGCGCCAAAGAACCTGCCTGCCGCATCATTCACGGCAAGCTGCCCCTGGCGCTCAGCCGCCTGGAAGAGCAGTTTGACATCATCCTAGCCGATCCGCCGTACAACAGCGAAGATGGGCCGCAGACGCTGGCCTTGCTTACCGAATACTTAGCGCCAGAGGGCATAATCGTCTTTGAGCATCATCACAAAGAGAATTATCCCGCCGAGATCAACGGCTTAAAACTGGAGAAATGCAAGCGCTACGGAGAAACGGCTTTATCCTTCTGGATCAAAGACACTAGTGTTTCATGCATGAGTTAGCGTTAGAACCATAACACTGAGCCGTTC
Source organism: bacterium (assembly GCA_017444045.1). Lineage (GTDB taxonomy): Bacteria > Vulcanimicrobiota > Xenobia > Xenobiales > Xenobiaceae > JAFSXO01. Next base: position 1,367 of record JAFSXO010000198.1, read on the forward strand.
CACGGCAACGGTTGTAAGTTAGCGATTAGCTAACGTGTTAACATCCTAACTCCCCCTAAAGGATGGCAGCAATGTCGTTTAGTTAAGCAATGGCCAATAGATCCTCATTATAACTCCCCCTAAAGGATGGCAGGGGGAGATGTCGCGACTGCGACAGAGGGGGTGCCCACAGCTGGTGAGAAAATACAGAATTACATGACAGACAACAGCCCCAAACCAAAGGCTACAGATAATCCCACCTGGCAGGATACAGCGAGATGGTTAAGCACCTGCCAGATAGCGCTATTGCTAATCGCTTCTCTGTGGGGATGGTTCCGCCACATTTCCTGGCAGCTTCTGCTTTTGCCAAGCTCTCAGGCGGATTGGTTCTATATCCTCGGCACCTTGGCTCTGGGAATCGTTAATTCACTGGCAGCCAACGCCATGCTCAATTGGTTTATAAAGCGGGGCAACAGCTCCGCCATTTGGGTGCGCGAGGAGCTGCTTCGGCCTATGTTTAAGGAGATGCCTCTGGCCGCTAGCTTATGGATTTCCCTACTATCGGGCATTTGCGAGGAGTTCAGCTTCCGGCTGGTTTTAACAGCCGAGACAGGGCCGATTATAAGCAGTATTCTTTTCGGCATATTGCACGGCGGACACCGCCATCTGCGCTGGTACATAGTTTGGGCGACGGCAATGGGCGCAATCTTCTGCCTTCTGGTACATCTAAGCGGCAGTCTATGGCCAGCAGTCACCATGCATTTTGCCAGCAACTTTACCTCATTTATTCTGCTGCGCCGCGACAGACAGCTTTAATAAACGCAATAATCTGCGCGATTACTTAGCGCGGTTAATCTGCGCAGAATTGGCCGCGTGATAGGAAGAGCGCACAAAGACACCGGCCTCCACCGACTTAAATCCACGCTTCAGACCTTCCTGACGCAAATCCTCATATTCCTCAGGCGACCAGTAGCGCATCACCGGCACCTGCTGCAGCGAGGGGCGCAGATACTGCCCTAAGGTCAGCATATCTACGCCGCGTTCGCGCAGATCGTCCATGGTCTGCAGCAGCTCGCGGCGCGTCTCTCCCAGCCCTACCATAAGCCCAGACTTGAGCAGCAGGCTTTTCTCGGCATTTGCCGAGCGTTTCCGCCAGCTATCGGCTCTGCCCAAAAGCTCTAGGCTGCGCCGATAATTGCCCTGGGGACGCAGCAGGGGAAACAGACGCTCAACGGTCTCCATATTGTGATTCAGTACCCGAGGCTCCGCCAGCAAAACGCATTCCAAGGCTGCTTCCGAGCCAGCAAAATCAGGGATTAAGACCTCAACGCCTACATTGGGATTCTTAAGCCTAATAGCCATAATGGTTTGGGCAAAATGCTCAGCGCCGCCATCGGGCAGATCGTCGCGGGTTACCGAGGTAACCACCGCAAAGCGCAACCCCATGGCTTCAACGGCCTGGGCCACCTGCTCAGGTTCATCGGGGCGAGCATCCTCAAAGCCGCCATGGCTTACTGCACAATAGCGACAGGCGCGGGTACAGACCTTGCCCAGGATCATAAAGGTAGCCGTACCCTCGCTCCAGCATTCCTGGCGGTTAGGGCACTGCGCCTCACGGCACACCGTACACAGCCCGCCCTGGCGCAGAATAGAAGCGACCCTGCCATAGGTTTTGTCGGTGCGCAGGCTGGTGCGCAGCCAGGCGGGACGCCTTAGATTCTGCTGCCATTCCGGCGTGCCAGGCTTGGGGATCTCTTTGATCTCATCGGCATCTATTTGCTGCCAGGCGCAGTTATTGTCCATAATTGCCTTCTTATTCCCGCGACCACCGCGATGTTTGCAAAAAACTAAGAACGCGCCCGCCGTGGTGCTGGGGGAACGTAGCTCAGCGGCTGCCCCAAAGCGCCATGCATGGCTTCAACCATCGCCTCGGAAAGAGTGGGATGTGGGTGTACAGAATGAGCGACCTGCTCTAAGGTCAGCCCGTTGCGCACAGCGACTACCGCTTCTGCCACCATATCGGTGACGTGCGCGCCGACCATATGCACGCCCAAAACCCTATGGGGCACGCTGTCGGCCACAACCTTAATGAAGCCGTCGGTGGAGCCGATAATATTGGCCTTGCCCAGAGCCGCCAGGGGGAATTTGCCGACCTGCACACTGAAGCCGCGCTCCTTGGCTTTGGCTTCGCTGAGACCCACGCTGGCCACCTCGGGCCAGCAATAAGTAGCCCCAGGACAGGCGTCATAGTCGATAGGCGGAGCTTCCAAGCCAGCGATGTGCTCAACGGCTAAAATGCCTTCTGCTGAAGCAACATGTGCCAGCTGAGGAGTGGGCACCAGATCGCCGATAGCGTAAATATGCGGTATCGAAGTGCGCATATATTCGTCAACGCAGATGCGCCCGCGCTCCATCTTAATGCCCAGCTCATCTGCGCCTAACGCGGCGAGATTGGCGCGGCGGCCCACGGCGACCAGCATCAGCTCGGCCGGCAGCTTCTCCGGCAGACCAGCGCCGCTGACAGAAACTCCCTCATCGCTGACATTAACCTGCTCAATCGAAGCCCCAGTAATTATCTTGAGACCGATTTTGCGGGCCAAGCGCTTAACCTCAGCGGAAACGTCCTCATCCTCTAAAGGCAGCACGCGCTCCATGGCTTCTATAACTGTTACCTGGCTGCCCAGACGCGCAAACAGAGAGGCAAATTCCATGCCCACAGCGCCGGCGCCTACGACCAGCATACTTTCCGGAATGCGCGGATAGGATAAAATGTGATCCGAGGTCAGTACGCGCTCGCCATCAACCGGAAACACCTTGGGAACGGAGACTTCTGAACCGGTGGCCAGCACGATATAATCAAAATTATATTCCTGCTCGCCGCATTTCACCGTATGCGGCCCCGCCAGCGTGGCCAGGCCATGCTCGACCTTAACACCCTGAGCCTTCATCAGACCGTCTAAGCCCTGGCTCATGCGCCGCACTATGCCGTCTTTGCGGCTCAGCACTTTAGCCCAGTCTACCGCCGCACCTTCCGGAACATTAATGCCGAAGTCCGCCACAGCTTTAAGCTCCTGCCAGCGGTTGGCGGCTTCCACCAATGCCTTGGTGGGAATGCAGCCGCGGTGCAGGCAGGTTCCGCCTAATTTCGCTTCCTTTTCAAACAAGACAGGCTCTAGCCCCAGCTGCGCTGCGCGTATAGCCGCCATATAACCGCCGGGACCTCCGCCGATAATCGCCACCTTACCCATTATAAATAACTACTCACTTTCCAATAAAAGTACGCTATTGTAAGCCACCGCGACACTCATCGGCGGTATGCGGACGCACCACAGGTGCCCCGCACTCGGGACAGCGCAAAATGCCCAGCTTTTCGGGGCAGTCCTCCGACCAATGTGGAAGCGCCATCTCGCCTTCGATGTAATGCGCACAGTTCTCATTAGTGCAAAAGACCACAAAAGGATGCCCCGCCAGGTTATACTTGCGAGTGATGTATTTGCCACTGGCGATGCCTCCCTGAGGGATCATATACTCGCGCAGGACTAATTCTTTTTTAGGGCGTTCTGCCATTAGCTTCTCCATTCCGATCCAATGTCAGTAATAATACCTTAAGGTATTCAAGTTCAAACAGGTATGATGCCAAAGTCTTCATCGTTCATATTTTCATCATCATTAGCCGGAGGTATACAAGTGAGAACCGGGATGGGATGCCAGTCGTAAGCGTCCATTAATTTTTCTACTTCATCGGCATTAGCCGGCAGCCCAGGAGTCAGACATTCGCTTCCGTCTGCGGTGATCAGATGGTCGCGCTCAAAGCGAATCCCGCGCACCCCGCGATACTTTTCAACTCTATCCCAGTCAATGCAGTCTTTATATTCAGCGCGAATCTGGGGATTGTCGAGCAATTCCGGAATAAAGTAAATACCAGGCTCAACCGTCAGCGCCATACCGGCGCGCAGATCGCGGTCCAGGCGCAGACAATTCAAGCCGAAACGCTTAGAGCGCACCCTGCCCTTTTGATAGCCGGCAATATCGCCCAAGTCCTCCATATCGTGAACATCTAGGCCCATCAGATGCCCAATGCCGTGGGGGAAGAAGAAGGCGTGAGCGTCGCGTTCCAGCAATTCCGCCGTAGAGCCCCGCAGAATGCCCATGTCCTTCAGACCCTCGGCCAGCACTTCGGCTGCGCGCATATGCACGTCTAAATAGCGCCGTCCCGGCTTAAGCATAGACACACAGGCATTATAAGCCGCGACTACGGTATCAAAGACCGCGCGTTCTTCCGGCTTAAACTCTCCACACAAAGGCCAAGTGTTGGTAATGTCGCCCGCCCAGCCGTTTTCGGTTTCGGCACCGAAATCGACCAACAGCAACGAACCAGAGTTCAGACTACCGCCTATGTGCGGCTGATGCAGACGCTCTCCCGCTATGGTAATGATAGGCGCAAACGAGACTTCGGCCCCCTGCCAATGCAATACCTCCATCATAGCCGTTAACACATCGCGTTCGTCATTAGCACGTCTAGACACTCTAGCAGCATGTCTAGACACGACTTGCACACCGGCAAAATGCGCCTCCACAGAGAGTTTCCCAGCCCGACGCAATTCGGCGATCGAAAATTCGTCATTGATTAGGCGGCATTCCACCATCGCCTCCGCCAGCTTCCTATCGCGCTCATATTGCTTAAAATTGGGGGAACGCCCTAGGAGATCGGTTAAATAAGCCTGAGCCTTGGGATCTTGGACCGGCAATGAAGCCCATTGGTCTCTGCCCAGCTCGCCGATATAGCCGCCCAGCTCGCTTAACGGACGAATTGACGCTTCGTGACGCTCAGCCAGCACCTCCCAAGATTCTCCAGGCCCCGACCACACCGCGTCATCAACGCTTACGGGCTCCAGATAAACGCGAACATCGTCGCCGTTCAGAGTTATAAACGCTCCGGCGGGCAGTTTGCCGGCCAAATATATGACATGGCTCTCGCCGCGGAAGTTATAGGTATTGGAGGGATTGCGCAAGCGCTCCCAGCCATTGGCCAGAATCACGGGAATACCGGAAAGTTGCGAGGTTAAACGCCTCCTGCGCTCAGAAAAACACGACATATAATTATCTCCTCCATTGATTCTAAATTGATTCTGCCACTTCATTATCTAACCTGCTCATAACAATTTGGCCAATGCCCTTTAGTCAAGGATCAATGTCATTTAGTTAGTGTTTCGCGAACATATTCGCATTGCACCAGCTTCCGAGCCGGCACTGCTTCGCTCAGATGTGCCTGGCGCGGAACTGGTTACGCGCTATAATTTGCAAACGAAAGCCATTTATTGTATCTACATGGTCTTTACTTAATAACATTGCCTATTCAACAAGCAGCAAGTTTTTAAGCAACCTCAGACAGATTCTTCTAATTGACATGGCCAAAAGCAAAGAGGTAAGCTAAACGGCAACAGTCATTACAAAGGGAGATTGCTGATTTTGCCTAATAAAGATTATTTGTAATTAAATTATTGTAACCAAGCAAAATAAACAGATGGCCCCGCCTCGCGCCGTGCCCGTCAGCTAGGAGATATCATTGAGCAC
>JAFSXO010000199.1 GCA_017444045.1 bacterium
AACGTACTATGGAGAAAAGCCATATTTTTTATAATGATGTTCATCCTGTCGATGGTGACTACGACAGTGATGAATACAACTGTGCCGAATATGATTACGACGGCGAATCATACGGCGATGACGAGATCGATGACGGCGGAGAAGCCGACGCTGTCACAGGAAGAGATGAGCCAATAGTTGCCGACGACAAAATAGCCGACCTTCTGTATGATATAGTTTCCCGCATGGGCTTTGTAGATGCCGACATAGAATGGGAAGAATGGCCTGATCACGTGCGCTACTTCGTAGAGGGCAAGGACCTAGGCGTATTGATAGGACGTCACGGCAGCACGCTGGAGGCTTTGCAGTATATTGTTGGGGTAATCAATTCCCATCAGCATCTAGTGGATCATATGATCATTGTCGACATCGAGGGCTATCGCGAGCGACGCGAGGTGGGATTACGTCGTTTGGCCATGAGCGCCGCGATGCAGGCCTATAAGACACAGCAAAATACGGGCTTGCCACCAATGACATCGAGTGACAGGCGCATAATTCACATGTCCCTGAAAAACAATCCTCACGTTGAGACTATGTCGGTCGGTGAGGAGCCAGAGCGCAAAGTGATCGTCATACCTCGCGGTTAATAGTCTGATTGCTGAATTTTGATGACATAATCGTAGCTATAGCTACTCCTCAGGGAGAGGGAGGGGTGGCTATAGTGCGTTTAAGCGGGGCGGGGTGCCTCTCGGTTGCCAGCGGTGTGTTTAAGCCGCGCTCAGGCTGCATCGGATCCTGGCTGCCGCGCCATATGTATTTTGGCCAGGTGTGCGATGCTCAGGGGCAGGCCCTTGATGAGGCTTTGGCTGTTTTTATGCCCTCTCCGCATAGCTATACCGGCGAGGATGTAGCGGAAATACACTGCCATGGCGGTATTCTGCTGCCCAGCCTTATCGTGGATCGGTGCGTGGAGCTGGGAGCGCGTTTGGCCTCTCCCGGCGAGTTTACTCTGCGGGCCTTCCTGAACGGCAAATTGGATCTAGCTCAGGCCGAAGCCGTTTTAGGTCTGATCAAGGCTGCATCCAGCGGGGCCGTGCGTCTGCAGGCGCGCGGGCTGAGCGGGGCTCTCTCGCAAAGGGTGAAGGCTCTGCGCTCGCGGCTGCTCAGCTTGGTGGCCCGTTTGGAGGCGGAGATCGATTTCGGCGAGGAAGTCGACAGCGTTTCCGCCAGCGATCAGTGCTGCGAGGCGGAGGCTATAGACGCCGGCATAGCCAAGCTTTTAAGGGATGCGCATGTCGGCAAAGCCTTAGCCCAGGGCGTGACGGTTGTGCTGATCGGCCCTCCGAACGCGGGCAAATCGACCCTGTGGAACAAGCTTTTGGGTGAGGATCGCGCTTTGGTTACGCCTGTTCCGGGAACCACCCGCGACTGTCTGGAGGCTGACTGTACCGTGGGGGGATGCTTTTTGCATCTGCTCGATACCGCCGGCCTGCGCCAGAGCGACGATTATGTTGAGCAGCTGGGCATGCAGCGTACCCGCGAGGCAGTCAGGGATGCGGATATTTGCGTGGTTATCCTCGACGGCAGCCGTGAATGGAGCGCAGAGGATGAGGAAATCGCCAGCCTGACCGCCGCTTCTGGCCCGCTGCTTCTGCTCAATAAGCGCGATTTGGGCAGCGCGGTAAGCTGCGGCGAAGCCGCTGCTCATTTTGGGATAAGCGAGAATTGTGTTCTGTCTGTCGGCTTGTTAGATGATCAATATATTCCGCTAATCAATAAGCATTTGGCAGAAAGAGCGCGTTTAGTGGCAGGCGACTATGGCGAAGGAGCGGTAAGCGTAAATCAGCGGCAAATGCAGGCCCTGACGCGGGCTCAGGAGTGCCTGGCTCAGTACCGACTGGGGGTGGCCGATGGTATGCCCTGCGACTGTCTTCTCAGCGATCTGCACAGAGCCCTGGCCTTTTTGGGTGAGGTTACGGGCGAGAATGTCAGCGAGGATATTCTCGATCAGATATTCTCGCAGTTTTGCCTGGGCAAATAGCCGGCTAAAGCGGATAATTAAAGCGGGCTGTGCTGCGGGGTTCCGTTGCGGCGCGGATAGGCTTTGGGGGTTGGCTGCTGTTTGGTGACCTGCACTATTACGCGGTCCATGCCTTCCAGGCTGTAATGATGTATTCTCTCCACCCTGCCGCGCAGCTCCTGAAATGCTCTGGCGGCAGCGTCGATCTCCTGGGCGAATTTGCTGCCCTTGTAGGCGCAAAGGCTGCCTCCCACCTTAAGCAGCGGAAGCGATAGCTCTGTAAGTGCCGGCAGGGCGGCCAGAGCTTTGGCTACCACAAAATCGTAATGCTGGCGGTGCTCGGGATGGCGTCCCAGCTCTTCGATGCGCGTGGTGCTGACGCTGACGCGGTCCTGCAGCGATAAAGCCTCGATCTGCTCGGCTATCCAGGCGGCCTTGCGCTGGTTGGATTCCACTAACAGCAGGCTGGCGTTAGGCAGCATAACGGCCAGCGGCAAACCGGGGGTACCGCCTCCCGAGCCTAAATCGGCAATCGTGCTGGCCTGCTGAAGCAGCGGAACCGCGCCCACGGCATCGACGATCAGCTCCCGTATCAGCAGGGCCGGATTCTTTAGGGCAGTAAGGCCGCGGCGCACGCCCTCTTCTGACATATTGACCGCGTAGCGCTCAAGGAGCGCCAGCTGATTCGCGGTGCAGGAGATATTTAGGGCGGTTAGCCCATCTTGGATCATTTGGCTGAATGTCATGCTTTTTA
>JAFSXO010000200.1 GCA_017444045.1 bacterium
AGAGCAAGGGCATAGACAAGCTGCTCCTAGCAGCTGCCGCGAACGAACCACGCCTGTTGGGGGCGCTGGGACGTTCCATTCCCTCGCTGCGCAACAAGCTGGCCTGGCAGGCGATCAGGCGCTCTGCCATAACGTCAGGCGTAATCACCCTAACACCGTTGCCTTTGATCGACTTTATCCCCCTAACGGTCGTCCAGATAACCATGGTCATAACCATATCCCGCATATACGGGCAGCCCATAGGCAAGGCACGGGCAATCGAAATGCTGGGATCGCTGGGCTTCGGCCTGGCTGGGCGCACCGCCTTTCAGGAGCTAGTCAAGCTTGGGGGGCCTCCCGGATGGGCCATCTCCGCGTCTGTAGCCATCGCTACAACTGTAGCTATTGGATACTGTACCATCAATTGGTTCGCCAAGGGCATCGTTCCCACTACGGCCAGCTTCAAGGCTATGGTGTCCGATGTGCAAAAGCGTTTGCACAGCCTTAAATTGTTTAACCTGCGCAAACGGCCTTCTTCCCAAAAAATAAAGGAAGGCTTAGACACCCATATTCAGCATCTCACCGAGGATTTGAGCAAAGCGACCTCCGCAGCTTCCCCACCTGCTAACGCTTCAGAAAAAGCGGAAGCTTCGGACCAGCCTAAGGCTTCAGACGAACAGCCGCCAGCCCCAAGAGCATCGGACAGCGCCTAAGAAGGCATAGCCTTGGCCACTCTATCAGCGGAATTCAGCAATTCAGTCCTACGCCTCAGCACCTGCCCTGGCTACGGAGAGATAGGCAGCTAAGAAATAACGCTTGCTGGCCAACAGCATAATAAAGAAAGCAATGTCGTTTAGTTAAGCAATGGCCAATAGCTCCCCATTATAACTCCCCCCATTGATAAAGAAAGGAGTATCCTTCATGAAGCTAGCTCGGATCGGTGCCATATGTATGATCGCCGCTTCATTGTTTTTATCAGCCTGCCAGCCTCAGGCTGCGATGGCTCCCCCCGAGACCTTCGAGATCTCAAGCCAGCAAGTAACCTTTACCCCTCCAGCAGAAAGCTGGGGAGAGAAAAAAATCGCTTCACTGCCCCACGATGGCAACGACCAAAAGACGCCCGATACCGTTGTCAGCTTTATACCGCCAATTCCCAATTCCAGCCTAACCGTATCAGGCATGGGCAACTGGCCCCAGTCGTCATGGGAAGAGAACCAGGAAGCCACCAACGACTTTACCCGGCAGATTCAGACCAATATTTTAAAACGCTCCCAGGGCGAGATTATAAAGCAGCGCACTGCCCATCTAGACGGAGAGCCGGCGCTTGAGCTGGAAGTACGTTATCTGGAAGCGACAACCTTAATGCACGGCAAACAGCTGTACGCCATCCACAACAAAACCATGTGGGTCATTGCCCTCAATGTTCCAGAGGATAAGTGGAAGGAGAACGCTTCCATCTACGATCAGCTAATTGACAGCTGGAAGTTCAAATAGAAACATCCTGTTCACATTATTTACCCAATAATATGGTATAAAGTATGCTATAATATAACATGTATATTATAGTGAGGTACTCATGAGTATTTCTTCCATTGGCAGCATGCCGCTTAACAGCATAAATTTTAACAGCATTAGCACTGCTCCCCAAGTGTCTCAGACACAAACAGACACTGCGCCAAATCAAGTGGCTGCCGATGGCTTTGGCTTCTCCGCCAGTGAGGCGGAAAGCGTACCCGATCGCAGCGCGCTATTAAAAGCCATACAGTCTCCGCAATCTGACAGCTCAGCGCCTGCAGCCGCCCCAGAAGAGCAGCCAGAGACCGCTAAAGCCGAGGGCACCCAGCAAAATGCTGCTATCGAAGCTCCAGGCCCTAACGCTAGCACTGAGGATATAGCCGTTTACTGCAACTCTATCGCAAAGTCCGGCGGCTCAGTTGCCCAG
>JAFSXO010000201.1 GCA_017444045.1 bacterium
TAATAAATGCGCCAAACGCTCGTGTGGACGTTTGGCGCATTTATTAGTTAGCGGTAAAGCTCTTGGCCGTTTCAGGTTATTGCTAACGGCGGGGCTATTACATGGCAGTAGCAGGTACTGAAGGTACTGGAGGGGGAGTGATCATTGATGAGCCTGGCCAGAGGATCACGCAGATCACCATGGCAAAAGCCAATATCACGGCCGCCATAACAATAGCTACAGAGATATTGCCTTTTTTAAGCTCTTCAAACTCTTCAATGCCCGGAGTAAGAAAATCGTAAACCTTTAGCAAAATGCCTAAAGAACAGCTCATGGTTATAGAAGCAACTAATCCCCAAACGATAACCATGATAATATCACGTATGCTGCCGTTCAATTTCGTAACTACCTTTCAGCAAGAATAGACTAATTTATTTTCCTGCTTAGTTTAACTTTACCTGTTTTTTGCTCTGCTTTGTCTGAAAATAAGGCTCAGGCTGAGTGTTCCGCGATAAGCGCTAGCTACAGACGGGCTTCAGCGAAGAGGTGTGCTTAATCCCCTTGTGCTTTAATAAAAGCTCCGCTGTTTTTACACCGTGATACTGCGCTTCTTCGAACCAGGATATGCCAGACAGATCGGAATGGGCAAATAGGATGCGCTCGCGCTGGCGCTGAGCTCTCTGGCGCTCGTCTCCCCAAATCAGCCCGGGGATAGGGCGTATCATGGCATGCCCGAGAAGCATAATGTCCATGCGGGTTACCAAAGAGGGCAGATCGGGATGCGGTACGCTCAAATCGCTGAGAATCTCCTGCTTATACGATTCCTTGCTGCGGTGCAGCAGCTTCCAGCGGGTGCGCTTGATATGCGCGTCTTCGGCGTAGGCCCGGTACCAGGTGATAACTGTGGGCTGATTGGGCTTCTGAGACAGGGACTGGTGCGTGTCGACCACATATCCCAGCGAGGGAGAATCGTAAATGACGTTGTCCCAGCAGATAGGGAAGCCGACCTGCTCCTTGGGCAGATGCTTCAGGGTGAGGTTGGCCGTAACCCAGGGGCAGTATGTAAATAGCTTATACTGCGGCTCGCCTGGTATGATCCAGCGGCGCAGAAATGTGGGGCCGGCGTAAATAACGTGCTTAGCGTGCAGGCGCGTAACCGTTCCGGTGGCAAAATCCAGACAGTCGGCGCGCACCTCATGCTTGTCCTCTTCGATGCGGTAAACCAGGGTGCTGAGCCGTACTGGAGCCTGGGCCAGGGCTAAAATGTGCTCGGCAAACCAGGCATTGCCTTCGGGCCAGGTGAACAGCCCGTCTTCTGGGCCTGTGCGGTTGGTGTGGCGCCCTATAAAATAGTTGAGCGCGGCCCAGGCCGAGGTGGTGCTCAGCGAGGTGCCGTAATCATCGCGGCAGCCGTATTCCACGTACCAGCGCAGCCTATACGAGGTCCAGCCGCGCCGGTTCATGTACTCAGTCATGGTCATGCTGTCAAGCTCGCGGGCTTCCTGGCTGGAATAGCATAGCGGGATCGTAAAGGGCGGACGCCCCTGGCTGTCGCGTTGCTTGGCGTAATCTTCTATGGTTTTTCTGAACTCGTCCAGCTGCTTTTGATCGTTTTCGTCTGTCGCAGACGGAAAAAAGCCCTCATACCAGCGCCCCTGTTGGAACAGCCTTTCGTGGGGGTCGTGCCCCAGCTGCAGCTCGTCATAAATCGGCTCTCCCGCGGCGCTGTAGCCCTTTATCAGCTTTAAGTCTTCGAGAAGCTCTATAGTCGATGCGGCTTCTCGGGTCGGGGTTGGCAGATAGTGGGCCGCCCAGGGAGCGCGGGATTCTGGATAGGTAGCACAGCGGCAGTTTCCGCCAATCTGGTCTTCAAAATCTATCAGGCAGTAATCGTGAAAGCCGCATTTGCTGAGCTTCCAGGCGCAGGTCAGCGCGGCTATGCCGGTGCCCACGATAACCGTGTCGATATGCTCATGGCGCTGCGGTCCGCCCAGCAGTCCCAGCAGATGGTGTCCGCGCTGCTGCGAGAGGCGGTGAATGGATATCGGAAATTGGTAATCGTCAAATTTTCCCTTGCAGCCGCAGCCGCCCCAGGCGGCTAGGGAGGGAGCGATTAGGAAGGAACCAGCCAGTTTGAGGAATTCGCGCCTTCTTAGGTTCATTGCAGCATCATAGCCTGCCATTCGCGGTCATAGTAGCGCACCAGCGCCTGATCGTGAAGGTGGTTGATATCGGTGGGAATATCCTTGAGATCTTCGGGAAAATCGAACATCGCTAGGGTTATCTTAGGAGTCAGAAACTTGGGCGCTCTGCACGACGGAGTGGGCACCGGCTGGTTGGTGGCTAGGCAGTAGCCCCATTCTCCGAACGAAGGCACATAAATGTGATAGGGCTGGGTAGCCAGGCCGACGCTGGCGATGGTGTGCACGATGCACCAAAACGACTGGCGGGCAAACATCGGCGAGGTGCACTGTATTGTAGCGCATCCTTGGGGGGCGAGATGCGACTTAAGAACCTTGTAAAAGCTGGTGCTGTACAGCTTGCCGACGCTAAAGTTACTGGGATCGGGAAAGTCGACTATGGCTACATCGTACTTTTTGTTCTGTCTGATCAGCCAGGTGAAGGCATCGTCGTTAATAATCTGAACCTTTGGCGACTTAAATGAATGCTCGTTTAGAGCGGACAGCAAAGGATGGTCGGTAAACAGCTTGGTCATCAGCGGGTCGAGATCGACGAGCGTGATGTGCTCCACTTCTGGATGGCGCAAAATTTCGCGCACTGCCATACCGTCGCCGCCGCCCAGCACCAGCACTTCCTTGGGCGAAGGACAGGACTGCATAGCCGGATGCACCAGGGCTTCATGATAGCGGTATTCGTCACGGGAGGAAAACTGCAGGTTGTTGTTGAGGTACAGCCGTATGTCGTTGGCTTTATGGGTGACAATTAAACGCTGATAGGGACTTTGCTTGGCGATGATGATATTGTCGGAGTACAGCGCTTCTTCTGAAAAATGGATAATGCTGTTGGCAAAAATAAAGGCTGCCAGCAGTATCAGGAAGCAGAAGCTAGCTTGGGCGGTCAGCAAAAACTGGCGGCTGCGCTCAACCTTGAATACGCGCATGAAGATGATGGCGACTACTAAATTAATAATACCGAAAAGGCATGATGTTCTCACTAAGCCCAAACGCGGCACCAGCAGCAGGGGAAAAAGCACTGAAGCGAGCAGAGAGCCGATGTAGTCCAGAGTGAGGACCTGAGAAACCAGCTCTTTGAATTCCAGCTTATCCTGCAGCAGACGCAGCAGCAGGGGTACCTCCAGACCGCTGAGCGTACCCACGATTAATACTATAACGTAGAGCATTAGGCGGAATGCGCTTGCCGAAGATGCTCCGAATATTAAAAAAAGCAGCGTAGCGGAGAGACCGCCTATGAGGCCCAATGATATCTCCAGCTGCACAAAGCGCTCGCCGATTTTCGTCTCTATGTATTTGCTCAGCCAGGCGCCTATGCCTAGGGCGAACATATAACTGCCGATAACCGTAGAAAACTGCAGTACAGAATCGCCCAGTAAATAGCTTGCCAGGGTTCCGGCCAGCAGCTCATAGATCAGGCTGCAGGTGGCAATAATAAATACTGATATTAGAATTAGGACAGACACGATGGCATCTACTTGCCGGTAAAACCGCTGCTTGTAAAGCTCCTAAAGGCTGCGGGATTGTTGCGGATAGTTTTGACAGAAGGAGCTTTGGGTATAGTATCGGTTGAAGTGGGGTATATCCCGAACAAATTGCACCCGACCAAGGATACCAGCATAACCGCGCACCATATGTAATACAGATACTTCATGATTTGCTCCTCTCTCTA
>JAFSXO010000202.1 GCA_017444045.1 bacterium
GCTGGGTCCCCTTGGTCTTCCGGTGGGGAAATTTAAGCTCGATAATATTTTGGCGCTGTAATTTGATCAGATTCATACGCGACTCTTTCATCTGTATGTTTTTGCCGTAACGGTAATACCAGCTGCTCCAGCGCTGGTCATCGATCTCTCGGATCGCCCGCTGGCCATATATGCCTAGGCGCGCTCTGTTGAGGGCGACCTCGGAAATATCGGTAGCTAAAATGGAAATTTTCCAGCTATCTATGGCGGTGAAGGCCTGCTGGAGAATCAAAGCCAGGCTGTAGGGCTCTTCTCCGGTTGAGCAGCCGGCGCTCCAAATTTTTATGCTTTTTGTGCCGAATTTATGGCTGATAATATCGGGAAGTATGGTTCTCTCTAGATTGCTCCACAGCGCCTGGTCGCGAAAAAAATAGGTCTCTCCGACGAGTATTTCCTGAATGACTTCGTTTTTGAGGGTTTCGCTGGGGTTATCCTCCAGTAAATCTAGAAAGCCGCTGACGTCCTGTCTGTCGCCGTATTTGTCGATGGAACGCCAAAAAGCGCGCTCTAACTCCGTCCTTCTGCTTTCAGGGAACCACTGTCCGGCCCATTTTAACAGAAGAGTCTTGAAACGCTCGAGTTGCTCGGTCTGTATATGCCCGCTTTCAGTCACTTCTCTGAGAAATTCCCATTATTGTCTTTGCTCCCTGCTAGGTATAGAGCCTAAACGTTGTTAAAAGAGGAAAGATTGTCGGCGATTTCCTGGATGGCTAGAGTCTCGTGGAAGCTTATGAGCTGCTCGCAGGAGATGACCATGACGATGCCTAGCTCGGTGGTCATGAGCTGGGGCATATTGATGTCTTTGCCCATTAAGCGCACTGGGGTGACGACGTTTTTGGCCTTGGTGACGCCTTCGACCTTGTCCACCGGGATCACGATGGTGTAAAAATGGCAGCGGGCTATGATCATTTGGTCGGTGATTCCAATAGGGCGCTCCGACATGCCTGTCTTGTAGCGCATGTTGATCACGGGAAGAATGCTGCCGTGGTTGTTTATGACTCCCAGCAGGCTGGGCGGAGCTTCTGGCACTGTGGTAATCTTTACGGCTCTCTCGACGCGGGCTACCTGATCTAAGGGCAGTCCGAAGATTTTGTCGTCAATCTGAAAAAGCACTAGCGTATCGCCGGGCAGGGTGTTTTTGGCCATGGAAATATAATAACCGTTTGCTCGGCTAGCGTCAAATCTTGCAAAGGAAATTATCTGCTTTTTCGCGTAAAAATAGGGCTATGGCTGTTAAGTGTTTGCATATTAAGCGCCGTAGCTCTAAGCCCCCGAGAGTGCCCTGCCCTATGGCCGAGTTCTTTCGCCGCAACAATATAGAGACATTCGTTACGTTCTCAGCTTACGAGGGGCTGAGCTGGCTGCGCAAAAATAAGGCTGAGATTATTCTTATCAGCCTGCCCGCGGCCGATATGCTTTGGAGCAGCTTCAGAGAAAATGCCGCCCTGATTTCGCCGAGCAGCTATTTTGTTGCCGTAGGAGCCTGCGAGGGCGGCGGGCCTGTGGAAAATGTGAACTGGGCCGAGCAGCATGGCTTCGATTATAAGCCAGAGGAGCGTGTGGTAAAGGTTAAGGAGCCGGCCTGCGGCACTTGCCTGGTAATGAAAGCTGTTTACCAGCTGCTCGTCGAAGAGTTTGCCATGGCCGATGTCTATTTCCCTGGCGGCCATATTAAGGAGGAAGAGCGGCAGTCTTCTGCGCTTTTGGACGAGGGCGATGCCAGCGCCGATAGGCGGTCTGGTCTTGCCTCTGCTGGGCAGCCGCCGCTGTTTGTCCTGAATGATACGGTGTGGCTAAGAAAGCCAGAGCTCTCCGATGATAGCACGGCTGTCGGGAGCAGTCCGGTTACATCTGGTTCGTCCTCCGCAGCTGATAATTCGGCGGCTTTGCCTAGCTCCGAGGATGCTGCCGCTCTGCAGCAGCGCGTGCGCCATCAGTCCGAATTGCTACGCTTCTGGGAGGATCAGTGGGGAGTGCTGATTCAGATGCTCAGTCTAGGACTGCAGGTCGGTGTGTCCGCGCGTCATCTTTACGACGATTTGGGCATAATGATGGGCTTTGCCGAACTGCTCCTCAGCAAGGGTGAGCTCTCCGCCCAAGGGCGCGAATTGCTGGAAAGCCTGTCAAAACGTGCTTTAGCGGCCTTCAAGAGACTGAATAATCTTGACGAGGCCCTGCACATGGGCAGCCTTTTGCCTTTGACGTACATCAACCCGCGCATTGTAATCTCCGATGTGGTGCGCTCCCTGAACTATGCGCGCACAGATTCTGATGCTTCATCTGTAGCCGAGGTGGCAGACGGCGGCTACATTAGATTTGGTAGCTATTCCATAAAATTCAGCGATGCAGTCGCCGATTTTGCCCTGTATGGCGATCAGCGGCAGTTTAGCTCTCTGGTTCTGAATTTGCTTTTGTGGACGGAAAGCAATCGCAACCTGTGGCGGCAGTATAGGATGCGCCTGGCCTCTCTGGTCGGCAGCGACGCAAATGCCGACGAGACCATGGACAGCTGCGTAACTATCGATGTCAGCGTTATAGACGGTACGGTGCTGCACATACGCATTACCGAGCCATGCTGTCTGGCCTGGCCAGCAGAGCTGCTGGGAACCCCTGAGCGGCTGGGTCCCCTGTACAGTAGCCTTACCCTGGTCTGGCCGGGTACGCAAATATCGGTGTGGGGGCTTGCTCTAGTGCGTGCGGTAACTGCCCTGCATCAGGGACGCGTAGAGGTGGCCAACACTGAGGAAGGTTTGGTGCTCGATTTAGAGATCTCGCATCGCATATCTCTGGACAATATCAGCGAATCGCCCTGGACTAAGGAGGAGTCCTCCAAAGCCCTGGCGCGTCTGCTGTTCGTCGAAGACGACGCCAAAGGGGTGCGCGAGAGCGTGTACGCTCTGCGCAAGGCTGGCTTTGAGGTGCTGGTGTGCGACCGCGCCGATACGGCCTTGGACACTGTGCGCCATAACGAATGCCATGCTCTGATCCTCGATCTGAACCTTCCAGATATGAATGGCATGGATCTTTATCGGGCAATTGTAAATGAGCAGCCGCGCTTGGCGCAGCGGGCTGTTTTTGTGACGGGCTTCCTGGGCACAGGCTTCTTTATGGATTCCGAGCTGCGGCGCTTCTTTGCAGAAAACCATTGCCTTTATCTGGCTAAGCCCTATTCGGCCCGGGAGCTGCTGCGCTCTGTGCAGTCAACGCTTAGCAAGCGCATAGTCTCGGCAGAAAAGAACCTATCCGACCGCGTTTTATAATTTACCATAATAAAGGCTATGGGCAATAAAAAGATCTCCTCAACAAAATGGCAGCCGGTAGTTTTCAACGGCAACAGGCTGGCGAGTGACCGCGCTGAGCAAAAATGGATAGTTGATCTGCTCAGCAGAGGCAAGGTCATAGCCTGTCCATCGGAGATAGGCATGGTCGTATGGACTAGGGCAGATCGCGATCTATCGGTTAAAATGTCCTCTCTGGCCGATATGGTGCCCCGCAATTGCTGGGCAGTGGGCCTCGCCGATCGGGCCGGCTATGGTGAGTATTGGCGCAGTATGGAAGCATCCGAGCGTTTGGAGCGACTGCTGAGGGTGTTTTGGCCCGGTCCGCTGTTTATACTGAATGTGGCCGGCACATCGGCTGGAGAAGGATTTAAGGAAGCCTTTGGCCGCAAGCTGCCTCTGTGGATGCCGAACAGCCAACTGTGCTCTACTATTATTAAGCTTTGTCCTTTTCCGCTTGCTAGCGGTATCATCCGCAGGAAGAACGATATAACCCCGCTGACACCCAAGCTGGTGGGCGAGCTGTATGGCTCATATTTGGAGCTGGTTATAGATGGCAGAGAAACGCCGGGGAAGCTGAGCCAGACGGTTCTGGATATATCCGCCGCCGACTGGCGTTTGGTACACCGTGGTCAGATAGGAGCCGAAGAAATTGTCAGCGTCTGCGGCGGGTGCGTTATTCTTTCGGGCGAGGCAGACGATGCTGCCGTTGGCTCGCGCACCAGCGGCGTGCGTCTGGTCATCTTCGAGGGCGAGTCCGAGCGGGTGGTGCGCCGTATGCGCGCCTTTGCCGAGGGGCTGGAAAGCACCGAGGCGCTTTACTATTTTGTGCATTCCCAATCGGCGCGCGCCGCCTTTGCCCAGGAGGAGCATCTGCATCTGCTCTGTGGCGATAGGCCAGCTGAGGAAATTAGAGAGGCTCTGGCCTGGCAAAAGCTGGCCCTGGAGACCTGGGATGTGATCTGCCAGCTGGAGAAGCAGCAGGACGCGGCAGTTATCCTAATGGAAGGCGTACCCCGCAACGAGTGCACCGAAGAGTTTATGGACCGTATCACCAAGGTCGCCTACCAGGTAATCAATCTGATGTCCAGCGACGATTGACGATATCTTATACTAAGTTGCTGGTACCTGCAGGCAGGAACGCGCTGATAAGCTAGGAATTAGCATACATATCATTTGTTATGGCCAGCCGGAGGCAAAAGCCTTATTCAGCAAGGATATTCGGGTGGCCTTTATTTTGCGCCGCATTTTCTTGAAGCGTGAAGCGCAAGGCTGGAAAATGTCAGCGTGAGCTTACTATTACGGAGATAGAAATGAGCAATTGTCCTAAAATCGACGTCGCCGCCGTGCAAGCCGAGGTAGCTAAACACCGCGATGAAATAATTACCTTCATGCGCGATATCTGCCGGATCCCTTCTATGGATTCTCAGCTGAAGGACGTAGGCGAGCGCATTGCCGCCGAGATGAAAAAGGTTGGCTTCGATAAGACCTGGTTCGACAGCATGGGAAATATAGTTGGCGAGATCGGCAACGGCCCTCGCACTATCGTGTTTGACAGCCACATTGATACCGTTGGCATTGGCGATAAAGACGAATGGGAATGGGATCCGTTTGAGGGCAAAATTGAGGACGGCGTCCTTTACGCTCGCGGTGCCTGTGACGAAAAGGGCAGCACTCCCGGTATGGTTTACGGCTTGGGCATTGCCAAAAAGCTGGGTATGCTCGAGGGCTGGAAGGCCTATTACTTCGGCAACATGGAGGAGTGGTGCGACGGTATCGCTCCTAACGCTTTTGTCGAGCATGAGGGCATTAAGCCCGATTTCGTGGTCATCGGCGAGCCCACCAAAATGCAGGTGTACCGCGGCCACAAGGGACGCGTGGAGATTGAGATTATCGCCAAGGGCCGCAGCGCTCACGCCGCCTCTAACCATTTAGGCGATAACGCTGTTTACAAGATGCTGCCCGTCATTAAGGGTATCTCCGAACTGGAGCCTAAGCTCGGCGATCACGAGTTCCTGGGCCATGGCAAAATCACCGTCAGCGATGTCAAGGTGCAGACGCCTTCTATCAATGCTGTTCCCGATGAGTGCCGCGTTTATGTAGACCGGCGCATGACCTTCGGCGAGACCGCTGAGGAGTGCCTGGAGCAGGTGCGCGCCTGCGTGCCCGAGGAGAGCAAGAAAGACATTACCGTCGAGATGATGAAGTATGCCGAGCCCTCTTACACCGGCTTTGTCTTCCCCGTGGACAAGTATTTCCCGGCTTGGGCGCTCGATGAGACTCATCCTTTGGTGCAGGCCGGTCTGGAAGCCCGCCGCGTCATAGGTCTCGAGGATATGCCCGCCAGCAAGTGGGAGTTCTCGACCAACGGCATTTACTGGATGGGCAAGGCTAACATTCCCAGCATCGGCTTCGGCCCTGGCGACGAAAAGACCGCCCACACCGTGCGCGACAGCGTCTGCCTCGACGATATGGTGAAAGCTACCGAGTTCTACGCGGTTCTGCCTTCGCTGATTAAATAAGCTTTAGCATAAAAGGGCCTGGCGCGCTGCGCTGGGTCCTTGTGTGCTTTATTTACATGCCGCTGTTTGGCTGAGATGGGAATGTCGTCACCATCGCTGGCAAATTAGCGGTCTACGCCAAATGGTTTCTGTCTGACGACAATATTGATACTATCGGTTATTCCGGTAAATCATGGAGGATGTAATGGCCCAAAATCCGTTCGAGATGGCTCAGGCCCAGTTCGACAGAGTCGCTGATATGTTGGATCTGCCCCAGGATGCGCGTGAACTTCTGCGCAACCCCATGCGCGAGTACGCGTTTGCCATTCCTGTGCATATGGATGACGGTACTACCAAAATCTTCCGCGGCTTCCGCGTGCAGCATAACGATGCCCGCGGCCCCGGCAAGGGTGGCATCCGCTTCCATCCCGAAGAGACCGCCGATACGGTGCGCGCTCTAGCGACTTGGATGACTTGGAAATGCGCTGTCGTGGACATTCCTTTAGGTGGCGCTAAAGGTGGAGTTATCTGCGATCCTCGCGAGCTGAGCGAGCGTGAGCAGGAAGGGATTTGCCGCGGCTGGGTGCGCAACGTGGCCAAAAACGTGGGAGCTTATGAGGATGTACCCGCTCCCGACGTGATGACCAACGGCAAACACATGGTTTGGATGATGGACGAGTATGAGACCATCATCGGCAAAAAAGAGCCCGGCTTCATTACCGGCAAACCCGTGGGCATCGGTGGTTCTAAGGGCCGTACCGAAGCTACCGGTTACGGCGTGGTCTGGACCCTGCGCGAGGCCTTGAAGGCTTACGGCATGGATATCACCAAGATCACGGCTTCTGTGCAGGGCTTCGGCAATGTGGCGCAGTATGCGGTACAGATGCTGGGCATGCTGGGAGGCAAGGTGCTGTGCGTCTCCTGCTATGACCACCACGACAAGCGTGCGTATACCTATAAGCGCGAGAATGGTGTCAGCTTCGATGAGCTTAAGTCCATTACCGACGGTTTTGGCTGCGTAGACAAAGCCAAAGCCAAAGAGCTCGGCTATGAGATTCTGCCCGGCGCTGCCTGGCTGAGTCAGGAAGTTGACGTTCTGGTTCCCGCAGCTTTAGGGCGCGAGATTACTGAAGAGAACTGCGCGCAGATCTCCGGCAAGGTGAAGATGATCGTTGAGGGTGCCAACGGCCCGACGACTCCTGCGGCCGAAGCGGCTCTTCTGGAGCGCGGCGTTATCATAGTCCCCGACTTCCTGGCCAATGCTGCCGGTGTTTCCTGCTCTTACTTCGAGCAGGTGCAGTGCAACATGAACTATTTCTGGGAGCGCGAAGAGGTTCTCGATAAGCTGGAACGCTTGATGGTTAATGCCGCTCACGCGGTGCTCGACTTGGCCAAAGAGCGTAAATGCAGCCTGCGCGATGCTGCTTACATGATCGCTATTCAGCGCGTTGTGGAAGCCAGCCGTCGCCGCGGTTGGATTGATTAAAGCATAGGCCGGCATTTAGCCGCTGTGAAGAAGGTTCGGTAGGGGAAGCCCTACGGAGCCTTTTTGTTTTTAAGCCAATGCCAGTAACTTAAGAATCATGGCATTGGCTCTTGCTTATTCATGTACGTTAGCGCTACGTTTTGTGTTAGCGTACAAGCTGGCATGCAACATACGTAAAACCTCGATTCTTCCGCCAGCTGTGGCCACCCCCTCTGTCGCAGTCGCGACATCTCCCCCTGCCATCCTTTAGCAATGCTTATAAGTTAAGGAGCGAAAGCATTGACATTGCTCATTCATGAACGTTTGCGCTGCGCTGTATGTTAGCGTACAAGTTAGCACACAACATGCGTTAAACTACGATTCTTCCGCCAACTGTGGCCACCCCCTCTGTCGCTAGCGCGACTTCTCCCCCTGCCATCCGTTAGGGGGAGTTAGGATGTTATCAGGTTAGCTAATCGCTAACTTATAACCGTTGCCATCCTTTAGGGGGAGTTATAATGAGGATCTATTGGCCATTGCTTAACTAAATGACATTGGATGCTGGCGAGTAAACTTAAGAAATGTTTAAGAAACCTTAACTAAAACTCAAAATAATCTGAAGAAATACTTTTATTTTCATGAAGTTTGTGATAATATTTAATTGATAAGGGATCGTCTTTATTCGAAAAGTGACGGTCGGCCATTTGAAGGGAGACAGAGCCATGAAAAACAAGAAAAATATAGCCGTTACTTTAGCTTTTATAGGTTTTGCTATGACCGCACCTGCTATGGCTGGATCTGTCGAGGTAGGCGGAGGCACTAAGACGTATTCCCAAGAGTTTGAGGTAGTAGAGCATATAGGGGAATCCGTAAATAAAGCTGTAGTATCTGGATCTGCTTCGCGCACCCTATATCAGACTGGCGAGGTTACCAATAATAGCTTTGGCTCTACGGTAATAGATTCGGCCAATCCGTCGGCCATTGATAAAGCAATAGCGGATTATACAGCTTCGGGCAGAGATTATATTATAGCCGGACGCGCAGCTTATAACGCCGCCCACGGCGCGGATAAAATGGCGGGCGTTTCCATAAAGGGTACCAGCGTTTCCTCGCAGTCGTCCACTGAAAAGGTTTTCGATTATGAAACGTTTACGCGTACGGAAACAAAATCCGAGGATTTAATCTTTGTTGGCGATCCCGACAGCCTGCCCTCTGCGTATGTTGCCCAGGGAAGTTACGATCGCAAGGATGTAAACGATAGGTACTATCATTACGAGACAACGACGGTTTACCAGGTCAATACTTCCGGAACGATATCGCCTATTATTCTCGATCTCGACGGAGACGGAAAGATTCAGGCGTCAAATGGCAGGTATCTGCCCCATGAAGGCGATTTCTCGCGCCAGGCCGTGATGTTCGATTTTTATGGCAACGGCTTCCCGGTCGCGTGCGAATGGGTGGGCAGCAACGATGGTCTGCTGTGCCGCCCTAATGAAGATGGCAGCGTTTACGGCACTAACCTTTTCGGCACTGCCAATGGCTACAGCAACGGCTACGACGAGCTGGCTTCTTTGGACGGCAATGGCGACGGCAGGCTGGAGGGCGCCGAGCTGGACGGTCTGATGGTGTGGAGAGATGCCAATTGCAATGGTATCGCCGATGCCGGCGAGCTTACCTCTCTGGCAGATCTTGGCATAACCTCTATCGGAACTTCGCACAACAATATGGTGGGTTCCTTTGTGCGCCAGGGCAAAGCGTATAAATCGTTTGACTGGTGGCCCAGCATAGTCGATTGCCGCAAGGTTAATGTGGCCTTGAAATAGCCCAGCGCCGAAGCTATTTTTGGGCTTCGCATCGGCCGCCTGTTTGCAGTGTGGGTTATAGACTGCAGACGGGCGGCCTGTTTTTTTTGAGGCGGCACTGCGTATACTGATATAGTTAGCGCGTAACTAGTTCCGCGAAAGGCACATCTGAGCGTAGCGAAGCAGTGCCGGCGCGGAAGCTAGTGCAGCGCAAATATAATTGCGA
>JAFSXO010000203.1 GCA_017444045.1 bacterium
CTTCAGACAGAAAGCGTCCTCGTCCTTTGTCTCGGCCAAGTGGGTGTGGCAGCGCACTCCGTATTTGCGGGCCAGAACCGCGGACTCGCGCAGCAGCTCGGGAGTTACCGAGAAGGGCGAACAGGGAGCCAGGGCGATCTTAATCATCCCCAGCGGATCGGGATCGTGATACTGCTTAATCACCCGTTCGCAGTCGCGCAGAATGGTCTCTTCGTCCTGGACCACATCGTTAGGGGGCAAACCTCCCTTATCCTTGCCCATAGACATAGAGCCGCGGGTTGGCTGGAAGCGAATACCCAAAGCCTTGGCAGCCTTAATCTGTTCGTCAAAGAAATTTGCCGGAGCGTTCTGAGGGTAAAGATACGAATGGTCTGTAGTCGTGGTGCACCCGGTCAGAAGCAGCTCGCCCAAGCCAGCCATGTTGCTCCAATACAGAGCATCGGGGGTCAGCTCGCGCCAAATCTCGTACAGATGAACCAGCCAGGGGAACAGTTCTGCTTCCTGGACACGCGGGACATTGCGGGTTAGCACCTGGTAAAGGTGATGATGGCAGTTGACCATGCCGGGCATAACCAGCATATCCTTGGCATCGATCACGCGGTCAATATTTTCAGCTTTAAGGCTCTGCCCTATTTCGCTGATGCGATTATCCTTGATCAAGATATCGCAATTCTCAATACGCCGACTTTGGGCATCGAAGGTGGCGACCAAAGCGGCGTTTTTAATTAGCAAAGTACTCATGGGCATAAATTTCTAGCCAAGGCCCAAAAAGCCTTTAACGCGGCTAACACCCGCGCCCACTTCAGAAACGTCTGGTGCGCGACACCAGCCGTGACCACCCCCTCTGTCGCTGGCGCGACTTCTCCCCCTGCCATACTTTAGGGGGAGCTATAATGGGGATATATTGGCCATTTCTTAGGTTAATGAGACTGTAGTACCGCCTATATCATTTTGTTTACCGCAGTTTAAAGCGATTTTTCTCAAATTCCAAGAGCCCGTCATCGCGCATTTTACATAGCTCATTCGACATTGCGCTCCTGTCAACGGACAAGTAGTCTGCAAGCTGCTGCCGGTTAAACGGGATCGTGATGTACGGACTGTTCTGTTTCTTCGCCTCTGCGGAAAGATAAGCAATCAGTTTTTCTCTCGTTGTGCGCCTTGACATAAAATCCAGCTTTTGTACCAGTCCCCTATTCTTTTCGGAGATCGCGAAGAACAGATTCTGAACGACCGCCGTATGAAAACGGCAAGCGGATGAGCAGGTCGTAATAACGCGCTTCACATCAAAGAAAAATACCGAGCTGTCCTCCAGCGCAACGACATCATTCAGGAGCACCCCGCTTCCCGGTGCTACATATGCCTCACCGAATATTTCTCCGATCCCAATGTGTCCGAGAATACTTCGGTTTCCCCAGTAATCATCTCTCTGGATATGAAGGCTCCCCTCCGCAAGAACAAGCATGTCGGCGAGATACCCACCCTGCTGCAGTACATATTCACCCTTTTTGTATTTGCGAAGTCTTGCTCCAAGGCAGGAAAGCATGGCAGCGATCTCATCCTCACCTACACCGGCAAACAGTTTTGTCTTCTTCAGCACTGGAACAAATTTTTTCATAAAAAACCTTTCTGTTGCAAAAACAACCGAATCGTTTGGTTCATTATGCTATAATCAAGACACAGAATCAAGGTACAGATTCATAAAACCCAAAAGGAGAAGCCCGCAAATGCTCCGGAAAATCATCAGGATCGACGAAGAAAAGTGCAACGGATGCGGACTGTGCGCCAGCGCCTGCCATGAAGGTGCCATTGATATCATAAACGGAAAAGCCAAACTGGTCAGGGAGAATTTCTGCGACGGCTTCGGTGACTGTCTGCCGGAATGCCCAACCGGAGCAATCACTTTCGAAGAGCGCGAGGCTCCGGCTTATGATGAGGCTGCAGTAAAGGCGGCGCAGAAGAAAGCTGCATCAGCAGAGGGAGGGAAAGCCATGACGATGGAAGAGAGCATGCAGATAGAAAACGAAACAAAACGCCAAGCCGCAATTACGGCTCACCTGGCAGCGGGCGGAGACCACCCTGCCAGCGGCTGTCCCGGCTCCCGTATGCTGCAGTTTAAGCGGGAAGAGGAATCGGGCCAGGCCGAATTACCAATGGCCGGGCTCCGTCCTGTCTCCCGTCTGAACCAGTGGCCCTGTCAGATCAAGCTGGTACCTACACAGGCTCCTTTCTTTGACGGCGCAAAGTTGCTGATCGCGGCAGACTGCACGGCCTATGCTTATGCCAATATGCACGAGGAATTCATGAAAGGCAAGATCACCATCATAGGCTGCCCCAAACTGGATGATGTGGATTACACGGAGAAGCTGACGGCAATAATCCGAGACAATGATATTAAATGCGTGACTATCGTTCGGATGGAGGTGCCCTGCTGCGGCGGACTGCAGAGGGCTGCTGAGAACGCCCTTAAGGCAAGCGGAAAATTCATTCCCTGGCAGGTCGTAACGATTAGCCGGGATGGACGTATCTTAGATTAATGCATTTTAGATTAAAACAAGGAGAAACAGATAATGAACACTCAGATGTTTTGTTTTCAGTGCGAACAGACGGCAGGCTGCAAAGGATGTACCGGAGCAGCTGGAGTATGCGGCAAAAAAGCGAATGTTGCAGGACTGCAGGATCAGCTGACCGGTGCTCTGATCGGTCTTGCGCGGGCGACAAACGGTAACATTCAGCCCACAGAGAATACCTACAAGCTGCTCATCAAAGGTCTGTTTACCACCATTACCAACGTAAACTTCAATGAAGCGACCATCAAAGCACTGATCGATGAGGTGCATTCGGAAAAAGAAAAGCTTGTCCCCAATTGCTCCGACTGCGGAGAGCCCTGCGGCAGGACCGACGACTACGACATGTCCAAAGTATGGGATGCTGACGAAGACATCCGGAGCCTTAAATCACTGATCCTGTTTGGCATACGGGGTGTAGCGGCATACGCCTATCATGCCGGGGTGCTGGGATACACCGATAATGCGGTGAATGAATTTCTTGCCAAGGCGCTCTTTGCCATCGGTATGGACTGGGGCATGAATGAACTGCTGCCCATCGTTCTGGAAGTCGGCGAGGTTAACTTCAAGTGCATGGAGATGCTTGACAAAGCGAATACCGAGACCTACGGCAACCCCGCTCCGGTGACAGTGCCGCTAATGGTGGAAAAGGGTCCGTTTATCGTAATCACCGGCCATGATCTCTATGACCTGAAGCAGCTGCTTGAACAGACAAAGGACAAAGGAATCAACATTTATACCCACGGCGAGATGCTCCCGGCGCATGCTTATCCAGAGTTTAGGAAATACTCCCATCTGAAAGGCAATTTCGGAACAGCATGGCAGAATCAGCAGAGAGAGTTCGCTAATCTTCCAGCACCGATTCTGTTCACCACCAACTGCCTGATGCCGCCAAAAGACAGCTACAAAGACCGCGTGTTTACGACAGAGGTTGTTTCCTATCCTGAAATCGTACATATCGGAGAAGACAAGGACTTCACTCCCGTCATCAATAAGGCTCTCGAGCTTGGCGGTTTTGCCGAAGACACACAGTTCAGCGGAATTAATGGCGGTACTGCCGTCACCACCGGCTTCAGCCACAGCGCCGTTCTCGGTGTTGCGGATACCGTCATCGCAGCCGTGAAGAGCGGAGCAATCCGTCATTTCTTCCTGGTCGGAGGCTGCGACGGCGCGAAGCCCGGAAGAAACTATTACACGGAGTTTGTCAAGCAGGCTCCTGCGGACACGGTCATTCTAACGCTGGCATGCGGAAAATACCGTTTCAATGATCTGGACATCGGTACGATTGGAGGATTGCCCCGGATCATGGATATGGGCCAGTGTAACGATGCCTACAGCGCGATCCGGGTCGCAGTAGCCCTCGCAGAAGCCTTTGGATGCGGAGTAAACGATCTTCCGCTTTCCATGATCCTTTCCTGGTATGAGCAGAAAGCTGTATGTATTCTTCTGACGCTTCTTTATCTCGGTATTAAGAATATTCGCCTCGGCCCTTCGCTTCCGGCATTTATTTCTCCGAATGTTCTGAATTATCTTGTAGAGCATTACAATATCGCGCCGATTACCACACCTAAAGAGGATCTGAAGGCGATCCTCGGATAAGAATCACAGCCCAGCCGGTTACTTTACGGCATATCTCTGCCAGCCGATCCTTGATGGCGATGAACTCCGTGATGGTTAACTCCCGATCCGCGATTGTGCTTAACAGCACACTTTTGAGGATCATCTTTACAATTATGCGAACTGGTAACAAATACGATCCAGAAAAGATGCTGAAGGACATTAGGTGTCCTAATACGGCATCGGCACAGGTCGCATAGAAAAAGCCGATAACAACGAACAACTTCTTGCAGAGCTCTGCCTTGCGACTGAGTGTATCGGTGCTGAGCATAGTTCTGGAGAACGAACACCCCAGATGGCGTAGAAACTACGGCATCGTTACCAACTGGCTAAGCTGAACGATGGTTGCGTCGCGTCCACTAATCATCAGTGCCACCAAAGTGAAGTCCGGCCAGCAGTCAACCAACAACAAACTAGAGCCGTAGCCAGCAGAAGTGCCATCTTTAGGGCATGACCCTGTACTAAAGCTTAGCTGGCACTCGGTGTATGGACAGGTGGGACGAAAGAAGTTGGGACATGATCCCTATAGACACGGAAGGTTCACCGCCATAGCTGATCAGAGGAAAATGGCTTTTATAGAATGGAATGAATGGACGTTCTATTATTTTCCCCATATTTCAGCTATTCAGTGCTAGACACTATGATGTCCATACCCGTTGGCTCACTTCTTGAGGTATAAGCCATAGTCATAAGCCCGAAATACCGATGTTTCTGGCTTGACATAATAGGAAGGATGATCAATGTGACCATGCAATCTTGGTATTAAATAAGACATAATTGGCACTTTAACGCTATCAAGTCAGCGCCGGCACTGCTTCGCTTCGCTATCGCTGCGCTCAGATATGCCTTGCGCAGAACTGGTTACGCGCACGGTCTTGCCATCAGCACCCACAATAAGCATCGTTATGAGCTTAACTGAGATTAACTAAATGACATTGGTGGTATGCCCGTTAATTAGCCGCTAAACCAGCACTTTAACTCTATCAAGATAGAGGGAGTAAAACCAGCGTAAGGAGAATTAAATAATTTTGAGCTTATCCGCCAGCTTATAAGCTTTTATATACTTGCGGATGCTCAAGCGCTAACGCCCATAAACAAATAACTTGGCAGCATTGAATAAAATTCAGCGCTGCCAGCCATGAGGTATATAAAAAGTGAAGCTACGCCCCTCGCTGCTCATAACCGCCGCCCTAAGCCTAAGCCTGTTCGCTCCGCTCAGTGCCAGCGCCGAAGAACACGCGCAGAACAGCGCAGAGATTTCCAGCCTAACCCTCCCCCACGTTTACGGATTCACCTGGCAGCAGGCCGCCGCCGAGCGCAAAGCGCTCTGCTATCAGACCTACAATAACGCCACCAGAGCAATGCAGGCCAAAATCAGCGACAAACGCTTTAAACGCCACCGCGACGGACGCCTCTACAGCAAATGCGAGGCCTACGGCCAGGGGCGCCGTCAGCTTAAGGAAAAGCCCGTGGCCATCATCCTGGATTTAGACGAGACCGTTATCGACAACGGCGCTTACGACAGCTGGCTGCTGTTTTATCCGGAGCAGTTCAAATCAAACAAAGCCTCTGTAGCATTTTTCACCTATCAGTCGCTCTCTCCCGACAACGTAGAAACCATGCCCGGAGCTATCGAATTTCTTAAGCAATGCCGCAGCTGGGGCATAACGCCGATATATATCACCAACCGCGACGAAAAGCTTCACCGCGCCGCCACGCTGCAGACCCTGAAAAATTTAGGCCTGGATTCTCCCACCCTAGAGGACGAGCTGCTCTGCCGCGACAAGAAGCGCGACCGCCAGCTTTCGGAGAGAATAGCAGAGGAAAATCACTACGACCCCGACAGCCTAGCGGCCAAAGAACTGCTTGACAACGCCAGCGACAAGGCCAGCCGGCGCAAGCTGATAGAGGAAAAATACGAGGTCATAGGATTTTTTGGCGACGATCTCTACGATCACCCCGTAATCGTGAGCCTCAGCGCCAAAGGCGAAGAAGCCAGGGCCCAGCGCGAAGAGCAGGTGCGCCAAAACGCGCGGCATTTCGGTTGGGACTGGTTCGTGCTGCCCAATTCGGTTTATGGAAGCTGGCTGGAAAAATCCGGCTTCAAGGCTGGCCATACCGATGAAGCCATCAAGGTACTGCGCCAAACCGCTCAGCCGTTCGACGACTGGTACAAAGAGAACGGCGACAAATACTGAAGCCAACCCAATAATTAATAAAGTAAAGATAAGGAGCAATACATATATGAGTAGCTCAGACACCAAACAGTCATTAGCATCCACACGTCTGAGGATGACGGCGCTAGTTTCTGCAATCGCCATCATTCTCGTAATAACCGCTCCTATTTACATGAGCTTACGCGCAGAGGCTCAGCTCCCCGATATAAACAAGCGTCCCAGTGAAAACCTTACCCCAGACCAAAGCCGATATTTAGCCTGCGGATACAATCTCAAGACTATCAGGAATTGTCTCGAAATGTACAAAACCGATCATAAGGGCAAATATCCCGATAAGCTATCCAAGCTAACAGAAGGCAAGTACGGCGGTTACACGGGGAGTATGGGCATCCCCACCTGTCCCGTGACCAGAAAAGATACGTATTCCGCTTCGTACAAGGTTAGCCCTGACGGCAAAAACTTTACTGTGTATTGCAGCGGCCACAACCACAAGGCTCTGGGAGTTCCCCCGAACAGACCGGCCTATGATTCAAGAAAAGGCATAATACCCCGGTAATTGTCATAAGGCCTTCGAGCTGCCTACCCAATTGCATTACTTCCAAGCTATGCTACAGGCTTAGCGTTTAGGGCCTTGACGCCCAGCGCTAGGCCAGAAGGCACACACAGACAATCTGTCGAATTGTTTGATTCTGTCGTCCTATGTAGGGCGGCAGAATTTTATTTTATGACTGCGCCAGCTTCAGCATGGCAGTTAGGAGACCTTATGAGCAGCTCTAAGTCAGCTCCGGTTCTTTCCCTCGATATGAGCGGACAGGATATGCGCGAATATTTTCTCTCACAGACCTTAGACAGTTTAGACACATGGGAAAAGAACAACTGGGCAATAAGGGAGAATCAGCCCTTTGATCTCAGCAATCCCCAAGCCTTAGAGCTGACCATCACCCCTGAGCTGGCTAAGCGAATCGCTTTGCGCCAGCAGGTCGAGGCCTTCGCCCAGGAAGCTAAGGTTTCCACCGCCGGTGTGCGCGAAAACCAAAACGTAATCTGCCCCTGGGATCACCGCTACCGCATCAACGAATATATGCTGGCTCTGATGGCCGAATCGCTCAGCCTGCTCGTTCCCCAGCTGCACCAGGAGCGCCTGGCCTCTTTGCCTCAGATTACCCCCGAAGATGTCCGCGCCAAATTAGGAGAGGCTGGCGTAGCCGTCATAGAAGCAGTATTTGAGAAGCCTCTGGCCGAGGCTATGGAAATGGTCAAAGCCGCTCCCGTGCGCATTGTCGGCGGCGAGGTGCGCGCTAATACCCCGCGCTTTGTCGGTTTGGCCTCGCGCATCTATGCGGCTCACGGCCTGCATGTTTTCCTGACCGAGAACAAGGACAACAAAGACAGCTCGACCATCTTCATCTGGAGCTTCCTCACCTATATGCTGGGCCTTTCAGGCGGCGATTACTACACCTCCAGCCACGGCGCACCCCAAAAGCAGAGCGACAAAATCCTCGGCCCCGACGGTTCTCAGTACCTGCCCCCGGAATACGCCAAGATCGTGGAGCACATGCGCGAGATCCTGCACAAATGCGAGACCACCGGCTACACCATAAAACTGGCTCCCGCAGATTCTCCCCTGCTGCATCACACCCTAACCTACGAGCGCATAGCTAAGCTTTACGCCGACTACCTACGCCAAGGTCCGGCCTCAGTCGGCGCTTTAGCCAAGATTCAAGAAGCCATCGAGAAAGGCATGCGTCTGAAGCTCGACTTCTTCGGCGGTTCTGGCTATAAGACCATTTACCCAGTTCTACAGGAGCTGGGCATTGGCAAGGCCTTTGAAAACGGCTTTATCCGCACCGAGGAAGATGCCTTCTTCCACAACATCGGCTTCCGCGTAGCCAAGAAAAAGAACTCCGACGAGCTGGAAGTCGTCCACGATTCTGTCGATGCCAGCCTAGC
This sequence comes from bacterium, assembly GCA_017444045.1. GTDB lineage: Bacteria > Vulcanimicrobiota > Xenobia > Xenobiales > Xenobiaceae > JAFSXO01. The sequence goes on from JAFSXO010000203.1 coordinate 8,309, forward strand.
CCAGGTCGTGCGCTCAGCTGGCTACGAAACCATTCTGGCCGGCGTTCCCGTCGGCCAGGTGGTCTTCAACGTTGACCCCGATGCCGACCGCTTTGTGGCTGGCCAGAGTGTGCCCGCCAGCGAGCTTAGCGCACTCGATGGGCTGGGCGTTACCCACATTAAGCTTACTCCGGAGCGCCTTTTCGCTCTCTACTCCCCCAACCAGTTCTTCCTGATGCTGGCCGACAACGATCACACCTGCATGGTCGAAGACGGCAGCTGGGAGAAATACGCCAATTTCGATATCCACACTTATGTATCGGCTTTGGCCTGGGACGAATGGGCCGAGCATTACCAAATCCCGGTGATCCACACTCCGGTAGGCTTCAAGGAAATCGCCGCCGTGGAGCGCTTGGTAGAAAATTCCGTTTACGGCGCTGAGCAAAAGGCCCAGACCGAAATTGCCGACGAGCGCGGAAACAGGATCGTGCTGGGCGCCAATCCCAAGGTACTGCATGCAGGCGAGGAGAGCGGCGGCAAAATTGGCGGCCCCTGCCGTCCTATTTACAACATTCTGGGCCAGTCCATCATCGCTATGCGCGAAAAGAGCAGCGGCGAAGCCTGCATATCCGCGGTTTCCCTTATGGCCAGGCTTTATCTCAGCGCCCAGCGGTCGGGAAATGCTGAGGACTACTTCCTGCACCGCCACCTGCGCCGTCTTTTCGACAGCGCCGGCATTATCAACCGCATGGAATTCCGCGGCGACAAGGTACACTACAACGAAGCCATTTTCGACCCTGAGGAACTGGCCAAAGCCAAAAAACAGGGCATTCAGGAAAAGGACCGCTTCAACGGCTACTTCCGCAAGCTGGCACTGGCCATGCAGGATGCCGAGCTAACCACACTGGGCAGAACCCTGACCATCTCCGAGGTGAGGGACATACTCAGCGAGGCCATGCCGGCGCTGGCCGAAGTCTGGCAAAAGCTGGAGCGCATCGATGTCTGGTCAGACGGCCTGCAGCTGTGGTTCAGAGACAGCTCCGTGCGCGACATCTGCCTGCGCCCCTCCGGAACCGACGCCAAGTCCAAGGTGTATTTTGACGGCTCAGACAAGGCATTTCTGGCGGACATGTTCGAGCAGCACTTCCGCAATTTCGCCGCTATGCCCTCGGGGCTTTACGCCAAGTATCTGCGTTAATAGCACAAAGTCAATGGCAATGTACGATTATATTACTGACTTTAACCATTGACTTTGTACACAAAATTTGCTAGAATATTATCTGCCGTGTTATCAGAGATGTAAGACGGCACTAGTAAGCGGCATCAAACAGTACCGTGTATCTGGCCGTGACGAAAGGAGGGGAGCGCATAATGGAAACTAGAGTAGCAGCAGGAGAGCCTATTGAATCTGCCTTGAAGCGTTTCCGGCGTCAGTGCCAGAAAGAGGGTGTCTTGGCCGAAGTTAAAAAACGCGAGTATTACGATAAGCCCAGTGTGAAGCGTAAAAAGAAGGCTATCGCCGCCCGTCGCCGTCGCCGCCGTTAATTCGGACAGGCTAGCGAAAAAGACTCAGTCACCGCGTGGCTGAGTCTTTTGTTTTATCCTTTAGGAGTACTAGCTTAACAGGTTATATATACCCTACAAAGAAAAACGTGGTTAAGAATATATACAACCAAAGGAAAGAGCAATATACGCGGCTATGGCATATCAATACATCTACACCATGTACCGGCTTAGCAAAAAATACGGCCAGAAGCAGGTGCTGTCCAACATCACCCTGGCCTTCTTCCCTGGCGCAAAAATCGGAGTATTAGGCCCTAACGGCGCCGGCAAGAGCAGCCTGCTAAAGATAATGGCCGGCGTAGACACAGACTTCCAAGGAGAGGCCGGTCCAGCCGACGGCGTCACTGTTGGCTATGCGTCCCAAGAGCCGCAGCTCGATCCTGAGCTTAACGTACTGGAAAACGTAAAAGCCGGAGCTACCGAAGTAATGGCTCTGCTCAAGGAATACGAAGAGGTATCCGAAAAGCTGGGAACCGTCACCGACGAGGACGAGATGAACGAGCTTATTGCCCGCCAGGGCGAGCTGCTCGACCTCATCGACCACAAAAACGGCTGGGACCTCGACCGCCAGGCCGAAATGTTCATGCAGGCCATCGGCACGCCGCCGGGCGACAGCCCTGTAACCCATCTTTCCGGCGGCGAAAAGCGCCGCATCGCCTTGGCCCGCACCCTTTTGCAGCAGCCTGACCTTCTGCTCTTAGACGAGCCCACCAACCACTTAGACGCCGAAGCCGTAAGCTGGCTGGAGCAGCATCTTTCGGAATACCCGGGCACCGTCGTATCCGTCACCCACGACCGCTATTTCCTGGACAATGTGGCCGGCTGGATTTTAGAGCTAGACCGCGGGCGCGGCATCCCCTACGAGGGCAATTACTCGGGCTGGCTGGAGCAGAAGCAGGCCCGCCTGGCCCAGGAGGAGCGCGAGGAATCCGCGCGTCAGCGCACCCTCAAGCGCGAATTAGAATGGGTGCGCCTCTCTCAGAAGGCCCGCCAGGCCAAAGGCAAGGCCCGCCTTAAGGCCTTTGAGGAGCTGGCCTCTCAGGAATACGTGCGCCGCGCCGACAACAGCGAGATCCGCATCCCCGACGGGCCGCCATTAGGCGTCAAGGTTATCGAGGTTAAGGGCCTGTGCAAGGGCTATAACGACCGCCAGCTCATCGACAATCTGGACTTTGTTCTGCCGCGCGGCGGCATCCTGGGCATTATCGGCCCCAACGGCACCGGAAAGAGCACCCTGTTCCGCATGATAGTCGGCCAGGAGCAGCCAGATGCCGGCACCATCACCCTGGGCGAAAGCGTGCAGATGGCCTATGTAGATCAGACCCGCGACGAGCTGGATCCAGATCTGCAGGTCTGGGAGGAGATCTCCGACGGCCAGGATCCCGTCATCGTCGGCAAACGCGAGATGCCCGCCCGCCAGTATGCCGCACTCTTCAATTTCAAGGGCCAGGATCAGCAAAAACGGGTCGGAGATCTATCAGGCGGCGAGCGCAACCGCGTGCATATGGCCAAGCTGCTTAAATCTGGTGGCAACCTCCTGCTGCTGGACGAGCCAAGCAACGATCTCGATGTCGACACTCTGCGCGCCCTGGAAGAAGCCCTGCTAGATTTCAAGGGCTGCGCCATGGTAGTAAGCCACGACCGCTGGTTCCTCGACCGCATAGCCACCCACATCTTAGCCTTTGAAGGCAACGGACAGGTCTATTTCTTTGCGGGCAACTACAGCGAATACGAGGAGAATCACCTTAAACGCACCGGCAAGGCCGTACAGCCCAGCCATTTTAAGCGCATCGACAGATATTAAATACGGTATAAGGGTAAGCGAGCATGACATCAATTCCCCTGCGATCAGCTAGCATTTTGATAAACGAAGCGCAGAGCGCTCTGCTGTCCGGTTTAGTCTCGGCTTCTAGCTATGCCCGCCTGCAGGCCTTAGCCCCTCTGCTGCCCAAGGTCATACTCGTGGGCCTGGAATGCCGGCTGCGCGAAGAGGACGAGCCTGTGGATTTATGGATATGCCCAGGTCTCGACCCGCAGACCCTAAACGCTTCTGCTCCCTGGCTGCATCAGCAGTCCTGGGAAGAATTTGCCCCGCTGGCCGCGCTGCTGGACAGTGGCAGCCCACCATGGCCCTGCGCATTTGGAGCCTGGACCACAGAATTTGATCTCAAGGCCTGGGATAGCCGCTCCGTTAAGCCGCCCCTGCCCTCCTCGTTCGTGACCTTCAGCACCGCCCGGCCGCGTCTGAATATTGCTGACACCGTAGCGGCGCTCTGGAAAGGCGAACGCGCCCAGGATATGCCGCCAAACGCGATCAAGCAGCTCGAAGCCATCATCTCCCAGTGTCCTCGGGGAGAGCTGGCCGGACTTGGCTTCCTATATCCGCGCCCACAGCAGCCAGCCCGCCTTATGCTGCGCGTACAGGACCTCAGCGATCTGGGCCACATCCTAAAAGAACAGCTATCCACTGCGCAGCGATTATTGGAAGGCCTAACTTCACAGGCAGTCATAGGCATTCCCTTTGATTTTCAGCAAGAAGCGCGCTACAGTCTAGAAGCTTATATCGACAGTCCCGCATCATGGAAGGAGCTGGCGGAGCGCATGGTCGCGCAGGGTTACAGCACCCCCGCTAAAGCCGAAGCTATGCTGGATCTGGCCATCACCCCGCACTGCACCGAGCAGGCGATGATAACCCTAAATCACGTCAAGCTAGCTCTTCACGGCGACGGGTTCAGGGAGGTAAAGGCCTATCCCTCGATACTGTCAGCGATGCCCTTAATGTAGCGTCAGCTAACCGCATTAAGCCTTATTGTGCCTCAGTCGCTGCCAGGCAGCCTGCCCGACAAGAGATTGACCAGGGGACGCGTCTCTGCCGTCTGATCCAGCAGAATTCTAGCCACCACCATTAAAGGCATGGCCAGCAGCATACCTACAGGCCCCCACATAAGCTCCGCCAGCATAAGGCCCAGCAGAATGACTACGGGATCCAGCTCCAAATTGCTGCCCATGACCTTGGGCTCGACCAGGTGCCCTACTACGAAGTGAATCAGCCCCGGCAAAAGCACAGCCAACAACAATTCGGTTATACTGCTCTGCCCTGAAAGCAGCATAACGGGAACCGGTGTCAGCGTAGCCACGATGGGGCCCACGTTAGGCACAAAATTAAAGGCAAAGGCCAAAAGCGCTATGACAGCGGCCATTTTCACCCCGATAGCAGCCAAA
>JAFSXO010000204.1 GCA_017444045.1 bacterium
CGACTCGGGCGACCTCGCCTATCTGGCCATTCAGGCAGCCAAAATGCTAGACGATGCCGGCTTCCCCGATACCTGCATCACCCTGTCCAACGATCTGGACGAGCTAACCATTTGGCAGATTCACTCGCAGATCATGGAAGAAGCCGAGCGCAACGGGGTCAATCCCGAAAGCCTTATCCGCCGTCTGTCCTACGGAGTGGGCACGCGGCTGATCACCTCCAGCGGCCAGTCCTCGCTGGGCGGCGTTTACAAGCTCGTGGCCATTAAGCCCCAGCAGGAATGGATTCCCGCCATGAAGCTATCCAATTCCATCGCCAAGGTGCCCAACCCCGGCCATAAGCTGGCCTGGAGAATTTACGACAAGCGCGAGCGCGCCACCGCCGACCTGGTTGGCCTGGCCGATGAGAAGCTTGACGAGCCCTGCCTGGTGCTGCACCATCCCACGGAAAAGGGTCTGTGCCGCCGCATACCGCAGAGCAACATCAGCCGCATCGAGCCGCTGCTGAAAACGGTGTGGGATAAGGGCGAGATCAAGTACAGCCCCACCCTGAAGGAGATCCGCGAGCAGCGGGTGGCCGATTTGGAGGCTTTGGATACCGGCGTTCTGCGCCTGCGCAATCCGCACATCTATCACGTGTCTCTGACCAGCAGACTGCTCAAGATGAAGCAGGAGCTCATCGCCAAGTTCACCGGCGAGAGCCAAGAACAGCAGTAGGATATCGATTAAGGCTATGTAAGCGTCAGACTTCAGCTCAGTTTGGCGCTTACGTCGATTATGGAAGGTAATGCACATGAACAGCAAACTGTATTTCTGCTCTGCCCTGCTGGCGCTTGGCCTCGCTGTATCCGCTCAGGACTGCGTCAGCGCCCAGCCCGCCCTCGTTTCCGCGGCCGAGCCGGTTTTAATGGCAGAAGCAACGGTAAACGGTTTTCCGGTAATCGTGGATTTCCGCACCTTTTACCACGACAAACGCCAGCAGATAAGGGATGAATTAAAGAAATGCGATCCCAACGGCCCCGAGCCTGCCGAGGATTCGCTGACAGTATGGGCTACAGACGCCATGCCCACCGCCCTGAGCTATTCCCGCGATGACGGTGCCTGGTCCCAGGATATTCGCCCCGAAAAGCACCGCTTTGTCATCCCCAGCCAGCCGGTGGGGAGACACGGCTATAATCTGCGCTTTACCTTTGTGACCGGCAAGGGCGAGCATTACGCGTACATGTATTTCAGGCCCAATGTAGAGCCTGGACAGGGGGCGGTATTGGATGTGGACGCGCAGGATGTCGAAGGCATGACCTGCAGCAGGCAGATAACCATTCAGCTTTCCAAGCAGCTGATGCAGTGCAGTCCGAACCTGCTGAGCGGCAAGGCTAAGGCCATTTACGAAGAGAAAGAGTACACCGTAAGTCCCCAGGGATCGTTCCGCGTAACCGTTCCCTTTGAGCCGCCGCAGGTTCTGGAGGTTCACTACAAGCTGCCGCATACGCACACGCTGAATATTTACAAGCAGAATTTCGCGGTCACCCCTGAGAGCAGCGACACTGTAATCGTGGACATGATGGATGTCGCCGACGGCTGCGAGGGCGGCTGCGGGGAAGCGCACTAGCGCGGGGTATACCTTAGTAGTGTGCCAATTCAATACATGCGGCACAGACGTTATCGAAAGGCATGACTGAGCTTCAACCTCGAAGCATCCAAGCTCAGCTTTGACACAGCGGACAATAATTGAGGAGCTGAACTATCAGTTCAGTTCCTCAATTATTTTAAATATCGCCTTCCGCCTGGGTGCCAAATACGAACGAGACTATACGGCTGATAATCAAGGAGGGGGCATCGCCGAAGCCATGAACGCTCTGCGCATTCCAGAGGAAGAACGCCAAAAATACATCGATGCCCTAGCTAAGCAGTAGCTCCATACAAATACGGCATATGTATATAAAGCGTGCGATATAGCCGACTATCCCACTTTGTTTACAAGACTCCCAATTCCCTGGATCTCACATCTTATAACATCGCCCTTTTTCAGGTAAACCGGAGGCTTCATACCCATGGCGACCCCGCCGGGCGTGCCAGTAGCAATAATCGTTCCCGCTTTCAGCAGCATTCCCCGCGATAGCTCAGATATAGCCTCTTCCACGGATGTTATCATATATTTCGTATTGCTTGCCTGGCGTTTTTCACCATTTACATAACAGAATATATCGAGATCATGGGCATCATCTATCTCATCAGGCGTAACGATACAGGGACCCATGGGAGTATAACCATCAAGGCTTTTTCCGCGATACCACTGCTGATGCTTAAATTGAAGGTTCCTGGCGCTTACATCATTGATGATCGTATACCCGAGTATATAATCAGCCGCCTTTTCAGCCGAAACATTCAGCGCATCTTTTTTTAGGATGACTCCCAATTCTGCTTCATAATCAAGGCTGTCAACAAAATCGTATGCCGGTATTATCCCATCCGGATCGTTGGCCGCATTGACTCTTTTTGAAAAATAAACCGTATCGGTTTTCTTGGTAAAGTCCAGTACGTCAGCTGTTTCTTCTATATGTGATTTGTAATTGACGCCAAGGCAGATGACATCCTGAATCGGAACCGGTATCGGAGCCTTTATTTTGTACTCAGGCCCTTCGGTTTCTTTTCCGTCGCCATAAGCTTTAAGTCCGTTAACTATTGACGGATACAGCTCATCATAGTGAAGGATCAGATCGTTCATATCCTTAACTTTGATGCCCATTAACTCCAAGGCGACAAGTCTGCCGTCTTTTCCCTCAACAGCGGCATATTGCCTGTTTTTAGATTCTATCGTGTATAACCTCATGTCTGTTCTCCTTCACACGGACATTTTCATAAATACTTATATCACTTCCTCTAAACAGAAATGTCGTTTA
>JAFSXO010000205.1 GCA_017444045.1 bacterium
ATATTGATAAAATCAAATATCTCCATTTTAAGAATTATACAACAACATCGATTATTAGTACAACAATAATTATTAATACAAGATTAATTAATAAGCGGTAATAAGCTTGTCAATAGCGATAATGCAGCAATTAACACTAACGCTTTCATAAGCTTTCAGATACTTCGCTACCGCGTTTGCGCTGATTATGCTTGGTCTGCGGACAATACCTTCTTATTAGCCTCGTCAATATAAACTGTGACAGTGCCGCGCTCCGCGTCGGCCTTATAGCCAGCCAGCAGCTCCTCAGCGCTCAGGCGCTGCCCTTCATAAGGCGGGAACAGCGCGTTTTGCAGAGCATTTACCAGACCAGAAGGCATACCGTCCGAGCCAAAAAGCAAGTCCTCGCCGGGCACAAAGCCAGCCTTATCGATCACCATGCGCAGGGGATTGTTGACAGCACCCAGGCTGGAACCGAGACGATCGTAATAGTCAACGGAATCGCCGTTGAAATTAGGCTGCATGGAAAGCACTATGCCCAGCCTCTTTGCGGCCTGCGCCTGCTCCAGGGTGATAAACTGGCAGTGCTCCAAACGCAGATACGGCACTATACCCTCAGCCTCAAGCTGCGGCTTTAAGCTCTCGTATACGCGCAGAGCCTGCCCTATCGCTAAATCGCCGATGGTGTGCATGGCCAGCTTGGGCAGCAGCTTAAAGCAAAAACGCATCCGCTCCTCTAGCTGCTCGTCGCTATAGGTTAAAATGGGCTGGCCATAGCCTCTGAAGCCAGCGCTAATGGCGGCCGTGCGCGCACCTACAGCACCGTCATTGAACAGCTTGATACCCGTAGTTTTCTCGCTGGGCTTCCAGTCTGCCCGGAGCTGCGGATGCTCCCAGCGTTCCAGCACAAATGAGCCGCAGTCTATATCGGGATACAGGCTGAGCATGTCGGCCATGCCGTACAGTCCTTGGGCCTCCCATTTCTCACGCACCTTCGGCCAGGCCTTGCCGGCTTCGGACAGAGGACGGCTACGCCCCACAAAGCTCAGAATATCCGGCATGATCCTCTCGGACTGCGCGAGATCTTCGGGATCGAAGGCGATATCTGCTTCGGTCAGTATACGCCGGGCCGCTTCGTTGAAGCGGAAGCCGTGCAGGCAGAAGTTTACGACTATCAGGGGCGGACAGTCCTCCAGATCCGCATTTGACAGCGAATAGCGATCGCTGTGCCAGCCGGTGACGATGTTTAGCTTTTCATCGCTTAGGCTATAAAAGAATTGTCTAGCTTCTTTAAAAGCAAACGTATGCTCTAACGAGGGGCTGGAAGCTAGCAGGAGATAGAAACTGAGATGATTGTGATGATCGAATATTTTAGGGAACTTAGCTTCGTACATATAACTATTTTAAATAGTGCCTTAGCTAACCCTTTTTTACGCAGCTGGCTTGTAAGCGCCAAAGCCGCGCCTTAGCAAAGCTCCAGCCTTAACAGTTCTGTGGACAGCAGCAAGCCATGCCGACAGAGACACCCAAATAATTTTGTGTTTACAAAAAAAAAGCGCAGGTTGCAAACCAATGTCGGTAACTTAGCGTCAGCTAGCCCAACATTATGACTCCCCCTAAAGGATGGCAGGGGGAGATGTCGCGACTGCGACAGAGGGGGTGGCCA
>JAFSXO010000206.1 GCA_017444045.1 bacterium
ACCCACGAAATGTCGGGTCTGTACGGTCTGAAGGTGCGCACGCAGACGGCGGTGCTCAACGCTAGTATTCTGCCCAAGATGATCGGTACGGCGCTGATGACCGAGCAGGCTCTGAAGGACCGCACCGAGGCACCGCTCATGATTATGCGCAGCGATGGCGGGGTAATGAGCCTTGATGAGGTGCGCCGCCGTCCCGTGGCTACTCTGCTGTCAGGGCCTGCTGCGGGAATTGCCGCCTGTCTCATGTTTGTTAAAGCTTCTGATGCGTTATTTGTCGAGGTGGGCGGCACCAGCAGCGATATATGTTTGGTTAAAAACGGCAAGGCCGCTGTACGCTCGGCCTCGATCGGCGGACACAGCACCTATCTGCGCACCTTGGACAGCCGCACCCTGGGTGTAGCCGGCGGCTCGATGCTGGGCTGGACAGCCGATGGCGCCAAGGTTGGCCCGCGTAGCGCTCACGTGGCTGGGTTGGCTTACTGCGCCTTTACGCCCTGGAGCGATATAGATGGCGATGACACCTGGAAGGTGCTGGAGATCTCGCCCTGTCAGGATGATCCGCTTTATTTCGTTCTCGAAAATTCTCAGGGCCGCCGCTTGGCGCCAACGCTTACCTGTGCCGCCAATATGCTGGGGTATATCAAAGATGGCGACTATGGCTGGGGAGACAGCCGCACAATAGCCTGGGCCTTTGGCAAGCTGGCCGAGGCCGTCAGCGCCCGCACCGGGGCGCAGCGTTCCGCTGAGGAGACCGCAAGAGAGTTTCTGCTGGCGGCGGCTCGGGGCGTGATGCCGACTCTGCGGCAGCTGCTCAGCGATTATAAGATGGAACAGCGCGCGGTGAAAATTATCGGCGGAGGAGGCGGGGCTGGAGCGGTTGTGCCCTTTGTCGCGGAGCAGATGGGGCTGGACTACGAGATTGCCCAGCACGCGGAGGTAATCTCCGCTATAGGCGCGGCTCTGGCGATGGTGCGCGAAACGCTGGAGCGCAATATCGTGAACCCCAGCAGCGCCGATCTGGCGGCTTTACGCCGTGAAGCCGAAAAATCTGTGCTGGACATGGGCGCCGACCCTGCTACGGTGGAGGTTACCGTGGAGGTCGATGCCCAAAAGAGCCTGGTGCGGGCCGTTGCTGTCGGAACCGTGGCTTTTGTGGCGGGCGATGTGCTGGAAACCGACATCGGCGAGGAAAAGCGCCTGGAAATTGTCGCTTCGGGCAAAGACGGCTCTGAAGGGACGGTTCAGGTGGACAAGATCGGCGAAACCGGCTATTTTTACGCGTATCAGAGAAAGCGCGAGGAGCGCTGGCTTTTGGGTCTGCTTAAGCGGAATAAAACCGCGGTTTGGATTCTGGATGGGAAAGGGACGGTGCGCCTGCAGATACCTGGCGGACAGTGCCATAATTCCAAGGGGTCGGCCGCGCTTGGAGATTTAGAGATGCTGCTGCAGAAGCATACATCTTATGGTGACGGCGGCGCGATTATACCTGCGGTGCATATGCTGGCCGGACACCGCCATATAGACTTTACCACTTTGCTGTCTGCGGAGCAGGTGCTCACTTTGGCCCGCGAAGAGCTGGAGCGGATCGGCGCTGATGAAAAAGTAATCTTTATCGTTTGTCCTCAGATTTAGCGTGTTCGTAAAATAGCAAATGTAAATATGGATGCTTGGTGCCAGCTCTTCGCAATGGTTTTCCGACAGCTAAAGGAAGGAACTATGAGTATTGATTTTTCAATAGATACAGAATATCCGCATGTTTCTGAGGAAGAAGTAGAGCATTTGTTTGATGAGGAAGGCAATAAAATTATAGGCGAAAAGCGCCAATGGCTCTTAGGACACAAAAAAGGGCAGGCAGAGGGCCGTGCGGAGGGCCAGGCTGAAGGCAAAACCGAAGGCCTGCGTGATGGAATAACGCTATCTATTCAGAACCTCATGAAAAAGACTGGCTGGGATATTGATGCTGCTATGGACGCTTTAGACATTCCTAAGGCCGAAAGGCAGGGATATATCGAACGTGTGGCCCATTAAAATACACCATATTTGTTCACAGAATACTATGTCAATGACAATGCTGTTATATCAATGGGCGTTCTGAAAGAAGCTGAAATCAGAGCCGCTCAGGAGCTGGCAGAAAAGATATGGTCTTCTGAGCAGTGGCCCGACTGTCCCGAACAGGCTCTGCGCAAGCGGGGCATATCCATCGAGGAACGCCCCCTGAGCGTGGGCTGGGCTAGGGTGATGTCTAGAGCTGATCTGCTAGCCGGGCGCGTATACTTAGATAATGAAGCCATCGCCTCATATGCCGCCGAATGCGGGCGCTCTGAAGCACAGGTGCGCCGGCGAGCCCTGGCGCACGAGCTTGGCCACTTCTTATGTCCTAATCTGTCAGGAGCCGCGGCAGAAGCCGCCGCGGACTGGTTTGCGGCGAAATACTGTGCCAGCGTCCGGAACATCTGAAAAAGTCAATGTCGGCATCGGTTAAGCATTGCGCTTTTGTTTTATATAGAAGGATTTTAGCTTCTGTTGCTTAAGTCTTTCTAGTTTGTTTGCAACTATAATTGTGTGGAGCCGGATTAGCTAATGCGGTGATACAGCGCAATATTTACGGGGGCAGAGCGACTTGTTAGCTTATTATAAACCAACTTCTGCAGAAGAAGCTGTAAAATTGAAAGCGCAGATACCTAGAAGCGCTTTTTTAGGCGGGGGCACCAGCATTAATTCGCTTAGCTGGGAGAAAAGAGTGAACTCAGGCCGCTCGCAGGCCTATGAGGCCCTCATTGATGTCAGCGCCCTAGATCTGGGAACCGTTGAAAAACGAGACGGTTTTATCCGCATCGGTGCCAATCTGCGCTTCCAGGATGTTTTTGAGCATCCGCTTTGCCCGGAACTGCTGAGGGCCGGATTTAAGCAGATAGTTAACCGCAACGTGCGCAATATGGCCACAGTAGCGGGGTCTATCGCCATGAAATCTCCCTGCTCTAACGTTATCGCCGCTTTAATGACCCTCCACGCTGAAGTGGAGACCGCCGATGCTAACGGCCGCCGTGAGCGGGTTAGTTTGGAAAGCTTCGTAAATACCTCGTCAGAAGGACTGCTGATAACTGCGGTTTATATCCCCGAAGAATGGACGGGCCTGCATTGCTCCACGCGGCGCTACAGCCGTTCTCAGAACGATATCTCCATAGTTTTGGCCGATGTGGCCCTGGAAGCCGCTGACGGAAAAATCACTAGGGTATCGGCTGTTGCCGGCGGTGTCGCTCCCAGAGTCGTGCGCCTGGTCTCCTTGGAAGCTGCTCTGCTGGGGCAGGCCTTGCCAGATGCCGAAGCTGTTGGGGACTTGGTAAAAAAGGATATTGCGGCAATAAGCGATTTTCGCGGAAGTGCTGAGTTTAAAGCTTATATGGCAGGCCAGCTTATAGATTGGTGTCTGCATATGGCAGTAGATGGCGCAGAATGCTGCGCTTGCGGCTGCGAGCATAAGGGGTAGCGGTATGGAAATTAACTTTGTTTTGAATGGCCGTAAGCGCCGGGAAGAAGTATGCCCAACCGAAAAAGCCGATGCTTTTCTGCGCCGCATCGGTATGCTGTCTTTGCGCAACGGCTGCAACGGCGAGGGTGCCTGCGGGGCCTGTACTATTCTGGTCAATGGGCGCACCGTAAGCTCCTGTCTCCTGCGCGCTGTACAGCTGGACGGCCAGGAAGTCTGTACGGTTGAATATTATTCAAAACGGCGCCGTCTCGATGCCGTACAGTCGGCGATGGTCGATGCTGGGGTGGTGCAGTGCGGTTACTGTACTCCGGCGATGGTTCTGGCTATTGAGAAGCTTCTAGACCGCCATCCTCAGCCCACTAAGGAGCAGGTGCGCGAAGCGCTTTCTGGTATATTCTGCCGCTGCACCGGCTATGAGCAGTTTTACAAGGCGGTAGAAATTGCCGCCAAACGCCGTCAGGACCCAGATTTTAGCTGCGAATATGCGCCTGCATACGTTAAAGACCACCGTTTTGTCGGTAAAACTGGCCGCAAGATCGACAGCTCTCATCTGGCTCGCGGAGAGAACGCCTTTGTCGAGGACTTCATTCCTCCCAACGCCTGCGTTATGAAGATGATGCGCTCTCCTCACGCATCGGCGTATATCAAATCGATCGATACTTCCGAAGCTATGAAGGTTCCCGGCGTGGTCTATATTATGACCCACGAGAACTGCCCTGAGATTTACTACAACCAGGCTGGCCAGGGCTATCCCGAACCTTCGCCCTATGACCGCATGATGATCGGCCATAAGGTCAATCACGTGGGCGACCGCGTGGCGGCTATCGTCGCCGAAACCTGGGAAGCGGCCTGCGAGGCTGAAAAGAAAATCAAGGTCGAGTACGAGGTCCTGCCCCACGTTCTGACCGTTGACGAAGCTATGGCTCCCGGAGCTCCCGTGGTGCACAACGGCTATGTCGAATACGTCTGCGGCGCTCCCGACGATCTTGATGAGTACAACAAGGGGGTCGATCCCCGCGAGGGCAAGGTTATTTATCAGTTCCCTCTGCGCGGCGATGCCCACCACAATAAGGCCTCGGCAGCCCACGGCGCCACAGGCGATATCGAAAAAGGCTTTGCCGAAGCCGATGAGGTTATCGAGCGGGTTTACGAGACCACCCAGATACAGTGTACCCCCGTTGAGCCGCACATCGTTTTCTGCAAAATGCAGGGGGGCCGTCTCGTCATTCACGCTTCAACCCAGGTGCCTTACCATCTGCGCCGCATCGTGGCCAGCCTTATTAAAGCCCCGGAGAATAAGATCCGCGTGATCAAGGAACGTGTAGGCGGCGGCTTTGGGGTTAAGCAGGATATTGTTCTCGAAGAAGTTGTTGCCTATCTGACCTGGGTAACGGGGCTCCCTATTTATCAGCGCTTTACCCGCGAGGAGGAGTTTATAGCTTCGCGCACCCGCCATTTGGCCAAGATATATGTGAAAATCGGCGGCAAGAAGGACGGCACCATTACCTCGGTTTATATGGACGTTAAGGCCAATACCGGACCTTACGGCGCTCACTGTCTGACCGTTCCCATGAACGCCTGCTCCAAGACGCTGCCCCTTCTCGACGTGGAGAACATGGAGTTCGATGTGACCACGTATTACAGCAACCTAGCTCCGGCTGGTGCCTATCAGGGCTACGGCGCTCCCAAGGGCTCGTTTGCCCTGCAGCTGGCTATCGCTGAGCTGGCCGAAAAGCTGGGCGTTGACCACATGGAGATGATCGAGAAAAACCGCATTCGCACCGGGTCGGTGATGAACATTCTCAAATCCTTGGGCGAAGGCCGCGAGGGACAGGCCGAGGTCGTGGGTAGCTGCGGCTTGGGCGAAGCCCTGGAGCGCGGGCGCGAGCTCATGGAATGGGGCAAAAAAGAAGAGAGCGACGATCCCGAATGGAAAATCGGCAAGGGGTTCTCCATCGTTATGCAGGGTTCTGGTCTGCCTAACCTCGATTCGGCCAACGCCGAGGTGCGTATGATCTCCGACGGCACCTTCATTGTGCTGTACGGAGGCGCCGACTTGGGTACGGGCTTAGATACGGTGGCCTGCAAGCTGGCTGCCGAGGAGCTTCAGATAGACCCCGACCGCATTACCGTTTGGTCTGGCGATACCGACGCTACGCCCTTTGACGTGGGCGCATACGCATCCAGCGGAACCTTCTTCTCCGGCGGCGCGGTGCACAACGCGGCCAAGAATATGAAGAAACGCATTATCGAGGTGGCCTCTATGCTCATGGAGGTCCCTGCCGAAGAGCTGCACTTGGAATACCCCGGCAAGGTTGTGGGCGGCGGCAAGGAAATGACCTACTGGCAGATTGCCCACGAGGCTGAATCCGGTGTAGGCGTAGGGCAGCTCATGGCTTACGGCCATTTTATCGTAAACCGGGCTTCGGTGCCTTACGGGGCGCACTTTGCCAAGGTCAAGGTCAGCACCCGCACCGGCGAAGTTAAGATTCTCAAGTATTGCTGTCTAGAGGACTGCGGTACGCCCATAAATCCGGAGCTTACGCTGGGGCAGATGTACGGCGGCGTGCTCAAGACTATCGGCCATTCGCTGTACGAGGAAATGATCTACGATGAGCATGGGCGCTGTGTAAACGCCAACTTTACCGACTACAAGGTTCCCATGATCAGCGATGCTCCCGATGATTTTATATCTGAGCCGATAATAACCAACGACGATCAGGGGCCGATGGGGGCCAAGTCGGTCTCGGAGATCACCTGCAACGGTGCCTCGCCCTGCATAGCCGAGGCCATTCACGATGCCGTGGGCGTGTGGATCCGCGACTGGCCGTTCAGCGCCGAAAAGCTGCTGAAGGCTATGGGCAAGCTGCCTGAAAACAAGGCTAATGCTGATTAGTTAGCACCTAACTGGGCAGCTTCTCCAGCGCCAGAGGAAACTCGGCAGCTGTAGTTACTAAAACTTGCCTGGCCCAGTCTTGGGGATAATCGCGAAGGAGACGGAGCAGTGCTTTTTCCGTCTCCTTTGTGTATTCCTCGGGGCAGTGCTCGCCTTGGCTGAGCACCGCAATGCGCCGGGGGCAGGAAAATTTTTCAAGGTAGGCGAGCATGGCCTTAGCCAAATCCTGAGGAGTCAGGCGGTGCTCGGCTGAGCATTGCAGCAGCTTCTGCAGTAGCTCGGGACGGTGCACCTGCCCCTCGCATACCTGGCGCCCAATGGCCGTAAGCCCGATAACGGCAATGCCCAAATTGCAGGAGGAGAACAGCACCGGCTCGTTATCCCGGTGCGCTTTAATGGGCAGATGCTTGGAGCCGTCCGCTTCGGCCAGCAGGCGGCTTAAGCCGGGCAGAGCGCTAAGCTCGTCTGCTTCGTTTGGCGATAAGCTCAGCAGCTGGCGTCCTTCGCAGTCCAGGCGGGCGCTTAGAATAACCTTTTCTTCCGGATGCTCATTCCAGTACTGTGCCAGCGCAGCGCAGCTGCTGAACGGCACAAAGCGTCCCGGATAAATCTGCCCGTGCGCACTGGCATTGCCGGGTTTTAGAGCGTGGAAACCTGCGGCAGAAGCTGGGACTGCTGCGGGGTAGGCTAAATGCGTGGTGGTGGTCATCAGCACTCGGCCCGGGCTGCTCTGGGCGAGGCGGTTCATCAGGGTGGTCTTGCCGCCGCTGCCTATTATTGCCGCTATAATTGGGGATGGCATTGAAGTATTATCTCTATCCGTCTGGTATTATAATAACTATAATACCAGATTTGAGGGCAGTTGGTGAATCTTAAGATAAGGCTTATATTATTCTGGCACAAGGCAAAGGGCAATCCCTATATGTGGCTTTTATTGTGCTGTGTGCTTTTGTTTGCGGCGGGCCAGCTATTCAGTCACATAGTTCCTAGCCTATCTTCTCCCTGCCAGAATATAAGGCAGATGCTGTACAAAGATAAGTTTTTTGCGGTGATATGCTTGGGCAGTGCGGCTACCGGTCTTTCTCTGCTGCCCTGCAGCGATATCTGGCGCGCGGTATTGGGCGGTGTCTGTCTGCTCACTGAGGCGTCCTGGATATATGAGTGCTGGCCTAAGCGCAGCCTTTTGGAGCATCTGTCCCTTATCGGGCCGCTTTCCTTATGCGTAGTTGTTCTGGCTCTGCTGGTCTATCTGGCAATTTATTTATGTAAACGCGATGGCGATTACGCCTGGTGTACAGCTGATATACTGAGCCTAAGCCTAGCCCTGCCGATCCTGGTTGCGCTTTGTCCCCTGCATATGTCCAGCAGTTATGTATACGATATGGTACTCATGAAGGCCGACGGCTTATGGGGCTGGCAGCCTGCCCTGGTTATCATCTCTTTGCTGCGCAGCCATGAGAATTGGATGCCTTTTCTGGCCTTCTTTTATCTGTATCTTCCGCTGTGGCTGCTGCTGTCCCAGGTTATCGCCTATGGCCGCGAGTATTTAGACCGCACTATACCGATTATGCGCTCTCCGGGCATACCAGTATTCACCTTTATAGCTGCGGTGGTAGTCTCGGTTTTATGCTACAGTTATCTCCCCGCGGTGGGACCTTTGGCCTATTTCCCCGGGCAGGTGTTTGAGGGAGGCAGCTGGATGTCGCAGGGAGGAGCAGGGCTGGCAATGGTGCCCTATTCTGGCTGTGCCCCGTGTGACAGTATGCCCTGCCTGCCCTTTATCTGGATGCTGTGCGCTTATAGCTCAACGTATAATCTGCGGCCGCGCTATCAGATGCTTTGGTTTTTGCTTACGCTGTTCGCCCTGATCAGCGCCTTTGCGGTGCATGGGCATTGGGCTACAGATGTTCTGGTGTCCGTGCCGCTGGCGGTTTTTTGCGTAGGCCTGATGTCTTACCGTATGCCCGCCGCCTGGCGCTGGGGGCTGACCGTTGGAAGCGGCTTAGGCGGCCTGGCACTGGTGCTGGCGCTTAAATACTGGGCCGCCCAGTGCGCCGCGTACCCTATCGTGTACTGCTCGGTGGCTCTGTTTATCGATGCGGCATCAATAGCCGGTCTGCAGTATGCTTTAAATCGCGTCCGTTCCATAGAGCTGTCGCGCATTGCCGGTTCGCGCCTCGTCAGCAAGCTGGCCAGGAATTATAATCTAAAGCGCATCGGCGTACTGTCGCGGACGATGACCAGGGGGCAGATCCGCTAACTAAATGACATTGCCGAAATGGGGCGTAAATAAAAACGGCTCCGCGAAAGGAGACAAGGCGCGAAGCCCTGCTGCGCTAATGCGAAGCCGATGTAGGCTAAACAGCTCTGAGCTGTAGACCTGCAGGCTGGGAAAATCTTACAGTCCCTGCGGCTGGTAGCCGTCTGCAAGGCTGAGCTTGCAGGCCTGATCGGTAATATCGTTTACCGGGGCAAAGTGCAGGTCGGTCATATCCTCGAGCTGCTGGATGGGCACCTGGTACACGCTGAAACGTCCGGGCTCAAAGCCTTCTCTGCTGATGCTGCCATCGCGGTCGAGAATATCTGACTGCGAAAGCACGAAGGCCGCTCCCTTAAGCTCGTTGGTCTTTTTGTCATTCCAGACTACGACCTTCCAGAACTTTTCTGGGATCTGAGTGGGGGGATTGATGCGACCGTGGTTGGTGAAGGTGCGGTCGCTGTCGCTGAACACCGGGCCGGTGAGCACAGTCATCTTTTGGCCCTGGGCGGAGCTTAGCACGTGGTTCTCCAGCTCTAGCCATTCCTTTTGGTTAAGGTTGGCGTGCTGCATGGCGGCGTTAGTATAAACGAAGGTATCGCTGCTGCCTAACTGCGCGCTGCTGCCCCAGGCTGGATCCAGTCTGCGCACCATGTGGCCCTTGTCGATATCGTTGTCAGCGTAAGCTTCGTTGCCCAGCTGATCCTCGCGGGGGATGCGGCCATCGATAACCCAGTTGCCAGCGCGCTTGATATTGCGGGACTGGTTTCCGTCGATATTGCAGGCGGTAAAGAAGCACTGCTTGCGCTCTTTATTCTGAACTACCGAAAAGTGATTGTACTTAAGCTCGATTTCGTCGGGCTTGTCGATGAGATGCGAAGCCTTGTCTTTGATAGAGTCGCCGAGGGTAGGCATAGGATAGTCGATGCCCAGGAAATCCGTTCTGTATCCCTCGCGATTGGGGAACATGCAAACTTCATCGGCGCCGACTTCGGAGCCCTCGCGGGGACCCTTTATATCGCCGGTCTGTTGTTTATCCTGTGTGGGTTTGTGCTTATGCTTGTGGTAGAGAAACAGCTCGCCCATCTGGCGGAATGATTTTTCTTTTTCCAATTCTTTGCTTTCATCGCGAACAAAAGCGTCTTTGCTGCTTCCCTGGAAGCCCTCGGGACGCTCTATCTGCGATTCTGGCACCTGATAGCTAAAGCTATTCGAAGATATACCGTTAATCAACACCGTAACACTCTTCTTTCGCAAGCGCTGTACCCTAGGAGGCTCCACAGCAAGAGCCAGATGCTGAAGATAAAACGCTCACTCGGTCAGCTCCCGAGGCGGCATGAATGCTATCCCGTGGCTGTAACCTATATAGTTCAATGTTGAACGATGAAAACCTTTCGCCAAATGCGCAATAATTAGAATTTATTTCAACGGGCTGCAGACTTTCTTTCCCAAACGTAAACATCGACCTCTGCCCAATTCTTTAGGCTGGGCTGGTGGAACTCATCGGTCAGCGCGTAATATTGGCTAAGCCATTTAATAATATCTGCGTTGCCGGGTATGGCCTTCATCTGGCTCATAACCAGAATGATGCGGTAGCCTTTAAGGTCGTTCAGCAGGCTGGTGTCCAGCATATCTGGGGTAAGTATGGCCAGGGGGAGCTTTCCTGGCGTGGGGCGCTGAATCAGCAGAGCCTTGAAATTATCGAAAAAGCGGAATTCGATATTGTCTATATCGTAGGCCATGGCCAGAGCGTAGCCAGATTCCGAAAGGCCGTTGGTGAGGATAATGTCGTTGGGGCGTTTTATGCGTTCAATGTAGCCCAGCGTGCCCTGCCAGTTCTGGTTCCACAGCATGGGGCAGAACGGGAATGCCAGGCTTATGGCCAGGGTCGGCAGTATGAGGGCAGTTAGAATCTGCTTTTGCGAGGTCAGGTTCACACCCTGCAGAACCAGCAGCAGAAAAGGCACGCTGAATGGCACCGCGTATCGCGACTGTGTATAGCCCACCAGCCCGAAGCAGGCTGCCAGGCAGATCAAAACGGGGGCGCAGATGGCATTTATTCCCAGCAAATTAGCTTCGTAGGGCTGTTCCTGGCGCATTTTTATCCAGCCTCTGACGAACAGCGCCCAGAGGAGCAGAGCCAGCACCAGAGCGCAGATGGACAGAATCTGCAGCGCCAGCGAGCGCGCCAGCGGATCCTGGATCAGCAGGTACCATTCGCGCACATCCCAGTTGGCGATGTCCAGGGGCGAGACCAGCAAGGCTTCCAGGTTGTTTTTCACGCTGGCTTCGGGGCGCGCTTCCAGAGGCAGCTCTACGGTTAGGCGGTTGTACACGAACCAGATGCTGACGGGCAGGGCTTCGGCGATGAGCAGGCCAATGGTGCGCTGCTTCTGCTGGGGCAGGGCCAGCGCCGATACAGCACAGGCGCCCAGGGCAATAGCCCCCAGGATATGCAGGCAGGCTCCCATTAATCCAGCCAACGCCCAGAGACCCCAGCGCAGGGCGGGCTTTAGGCGCCATTCGGCAAAGGGAGAGCCGCGGCGGCCAATGTCTAGCATTCCGATCCATAAAAGCATCAGACACAGCGTCAGCGGGCCATAGGTGCGCAGCTGGGCATCGGTAATCACGAGGTTAGCGCTGCAGGCCGTGAATGCCGTAAGGGCCAGAGACAGAGGCTCGCTGAAGAAGCGCCTGGCCAGGAAAAAGGTGAGAGCTAAGGTTATGATGCTCAGAAGCAGCTCGGGCAGCCTGAGTATAAATATGCTGTGCGTGGCTGAGGCTAAGGGGTACATCAGGATGTTAAATGTGGGCGGGTGCACGTCTAGGCGCAGCTGCTGAATGGCCTGAGCGGGCCCGGCTTTGGTCACATAGTATACGAAGGCTTCATCCAGAAAGGCAGGCTGCACATAAGCGGCAGCCAGACGTACGGCCAGACCTAGAAAGAGAATGGCGGTTAGCCAGCGCCGGCCAGAAGTGGATAAACGAGCTGTGTGGGCAGTAGCATTGTCGGGCATAGTTCTGCACTTTCTGTCTGCGGTGTGGCTATCCTTTGCCAGCGCTAGCGTGACCACACTGGCGTTTAAACTAATGTCTGCGTCGGTGGCGCTTACGCCAATGGCTGCGTCGGTACTGCTTAGTTGCGCCCAGGCGAAGCTATTCGTTGAGCTTTGGGGTTAGTTCGGCGACATCGACTACAGCCCAGTCGGTATAGCTGTCCTCGTGGTAGGCTTGGCCTAAGTCAAAGTTCTGGCATATCCAGTCAAAAAGATGGTCTTTGGCGTTTTCATACTGGTATTGGTTGAGCACTATAAACAGCCGGTACCCTTTGATGTCCCGCAGGAAATTGGGGTTGGCGGTGTTTTTGGTTAAGGGTACGATAAGCGGGCCGCTGTAATTCTTGTCTACGCTGATTTTGCCGGTCTGAGGATTGTAGATGATCTGCCCTGGCGCATAGGCGTGAGCGAACGAATAGAAAGCGCCGCTGTGATAGACGAGGATCATGGTGTGCGCGTCGCACCGCTGTTCGATAAAGTCAATGGCCCCCTGCCAGTGCTGGTTCCACAGGCGAGTGTTGAAGGGAAACAGTATGGCGGTTAGGGCGCAGCTTCCCAGAAGCAAAGCCGTAAGCAGGCGGCGGATGGTGCTGCTATTTATGGCGACTATCTGCAGGCAGATAAAGGCGAGTAGGGCTGGGCACAGCGGGAGCAGATGGCGCTTCTGCAGCACCTGTATGTGCAGAGCGTTGGCGGTGATTAGCATGGCGGCCAGGGCTAAAGGAGGAGTTAGGGCGATAATGGCTCTTTGGCTCTGGGACTGCCAGGCTAGGCCAATTCCCCATATCAGCAGCCACCAGCCCAGAAGTATGGCTAGCCCGTAAATTGGATTTATGTTGCGGGCTAGCCAGGTGACCAAGTCTTCCGCGCCGCTGTGTATGCCATGGAGGTACTGCTGCAGGTCAAAAATGTAGCGCGGATATACCTGCCAGCCC
>JAFSXO010000207.1 GCA_017444045.1 bacterium
AGGCTTTCGATCTTCTCGACGGGGACGGTTTCGGTACCGTAGGTGTTAATGGATACGCTGATGGGCTCGGCTACGCCGATAGCATAAGCCAGAGCGACCTCGCAGCGATCGACCAGACCCGCGGCTACCAGGTTTTTGGCTACCCAGCGGGCGGCATAGCAGGCCGAGCGGTCAACCTTCGTGGGATCCTTGCCGGAGAAAGCACCGCCGCCGTGTGCGGCCATGCCACCGTAAGTGTCGACGATAATTTTGCGTCCGGTTAAGCCTGTGTCTCCCTGAGGGCCACCGATGACGAAGCGTCCGGTCGGGTTGACCAGAATGCGGGGGGCTACTACCTTGTCGCCTTCTTTTTTGATGTATTTGGCGGGCACGATGGGCAGCACGACATGCTCGATCATGTCTTTCTCGATCTGCTCTAACGCCACGTCGGGATCGTGCTGGGTGGAGATTACAATAGTTTCGATGGCTACTGGCTTACCATCTTCGTACTTAACCGTAACCTGGGTCTTGCCGTCGGGACGCAGATAGTTAAGCTTGTTCTGCTTGCGCACCTTGGCCAGCTGATAGGCCAGGGCATGGGACATCTGGATCGGCAGCGGCATGAGCTCAGGGGTCTCGTTGCAGGCATAGCCGAACATCATTCCCTGGTCGCCGGCGCCGGTGCTGTCCTCTTCGTGGACATCGCTGTCGCTGTTGCGGATCTCCAAGGCGCGGTTTACGCCCTGAGCGATGTCGGGGGACTGGCTGTCGATAGAAAGCAAAACTCCGCAGCTGCGACCGTCAATGCCGTAATCGGGATTGTCATAACCGATGTCGATAAGCGTTTTGCGTACGATTTCAGCGATGTCGATGTAGGCCTTAGAAGTGATCTGCCCGGCTACGTGGGCGCAGCCAGTGTGCAGGAAGGTTTCGCAGGCTACGCGGGACTGCGGGTCTTCTGCTAAAAAGGCATCGAGAATGGCATCGGAAATCTGGTCTGCCGCTTTATCGGGATGGCCCTCGGTAACCGATTCCGAGGTGAACAGGCCGTATGTACTACTCATTATAGTCTCAAACCCTCCAAGTGATCTTTGCCATCTGTCTGTGATACAGTGCACTGCGTTAATGGCAAAAAGTCCTTAAATAATATTATACACACCCAGCTGGTGATGACATTGCGGCTGTGATTATGCGCATGTTAATATGTCAGGCTGAGTGCTTATAGACATTCTACAGCGCGCTAAATTTCTGCTAATGTGCTGTTAGTCCTTCACGGTTGCATTTCTTAAGTTTCGCGCCCATGCTGACTGGGAAATTCGGCTTCCGATGTTAGCGCATGCCATCGACAGTATCAGAGCTTAAGTATTGCTGTATAGCTATTCGGCAGCACCGCCGTAATGCGTGCTGTCGTAAACGGTCTGGAGCGTTTTTGCCGCCTGCTCAGCGCAATGCAGTCCGCGCTGCATGATCGCCCAGTCGTTGCCCTGCATGCCTGTCATTATAGCTGTACAGCTGCTGGCCAGGGCTTTCAGCCCTTCCTGGAGCGCCATAAGCAGGTAGGCAGTGGCTTCATGCTGCGGAACCTCGACGCTCATAGCCTGCTCATAGGCCTGTTCAATGCAGGCGCGCAGGCCTTCAACCTGATAAACTGAACCCTGCTGGCGCCCGCTAAGATAAAGCTGAGGCCAGCTGGAAGTCAGATCGCGTATCTCTCCGATAGCTTTCTCTCCCATAGAGCTTAGCTCGATAGCTTTCATATACTCTTTGGGAAGATCGGTGGGTATCCAGCCGTTCCAAAATGATTCCGCTATTATATCTGCTAAACTAGGCTCTTGCATTAAAACTCCGTAGTCTCGTTGTCGTTATCGCTGTTCAAAGACGGCGTGTCGTCATCTTCATCGTATACCAAGTCGGCCGAAAAATCCTTGGAAGCGCTGTCGCTATTCTCCGAGGCTGAAGCGCTGCCTTCCTGGGCGGTAAGCTTTGCCTCTGCTCTGGTTTTTTTGATGGCCTTGGCCTTGGCTGTCTGGCTGCTGCTGGCAGAAGCAGGGCTGCTCTTGGGAGCGGGGGGCTCGGAGCTAGATGTCTCGGCGCTGGCAGTGGCATCGGCTATAGCTTTAGACGGGGCCTTGGCTTCCGGGGAGGCGGCTTTCTTTTCTCCTTCAGCCTTTTTCCCGTCCTTGCTTTTGGTACCGCCGGTGTTATTTATTTTTTTTTTAGCCGCGCTGTCCTTTTTCCCCTCAGCTTTAGCCGCTGGCTTCTTGTCGGCAGCTTTGCTTGCGGCTTCCTGGCCGTCTTCTGTAGTATCGGCATCGGCCTGAGCCTCATTTTCCTCGTCCTTATCGGCTTTTTTAGCGCCTGCTTTTTTCGTCTGTTTGCCTTTTTTGGCTTTGTCAGAGCTTTTCTTGGACGGAGCGTCGTTGCTTACAGCGTCAAGCATGGAATCGCTGTCGGAGAAATGCTTGGCAGACGGATACGGTGCGGGCTTGTCACCGAAAAGGTAGAGCGGCTCGCGCTGGTGCAGCATCTGGATGCGGTTGTTGCCAGCGTCGGCTATGAAGAATAGCCTGCCAGCTGCTTCGCAGATCTGCTGCGGGCGCTGCAGCTCGTTGGTGTTGGTGCCTACTGAGCCCCATGATTTCACGAACTCGCCGCTGTTGGTGAAGAACTGCAGGCGGTTGTTGCCCGTGTCGGATACGATGATGTGGTTGTCGAAGGTTACCAGCACATCGGTGGGCTTTTTGAACTCCCCGTCTTTGTCGCCCGGAAGCCCCCATTTGGCCAGAAGCTCGCCTTCTGGTGTGAGCTTTAGGATTTGGTGGGCATTGGTGTTGGCTACGATGATGTTGCCTTCGCGGTCAAAGTCTATGCCCCAGGGCTGGTCAAACTTTACGGTGCCGGAGGACTCCAGGCTTTCCAGGAACTCGCCTTCGGAGGTGAATTTCTGCAGGCGATCGTTGCGCGCATCGCACACCCACAGATTGCCCTCGCGGTCGAAGGCCATGCCTATGGGAGCTGCAAACTGTCCCTCGTCCTGGCCCATAGAGCCTACCTCGGCTAGAAATCCGCCCTGAGAATCGAAGTGCTGCAGGCGATTGTTGCCGGTATCGGCGACCCAGACGGTATTGTCTGGGGCGAACTCTATGCGCAGAGGCTCAGCAAACTGGGAGTCTCCCGAGCCGGCGCTTCCCCATACGTCCAGCATTTTGCCTGTCTTGTCGAAGCGTTTTACTTGGAAGTTGCGGGTGTCGAGCACGTAGATGTTTCCGCTCATGTCTACCGTGACGCCGGTCGGCTCGTTTAGCTCATTGGGACCGCTGCCGGCCGCGCCGGTACCGATCGTCAGCTCAATAGCTGGAGGAAGCTCATTCTGTGAGTAATAATAGGCACCGCCGAAGGCTACGCCTATAAAAATAACTACAATAGTACTCCAAATGACAATGCGTAAGCTATCCAAATTTGTACTCCGATACAGCGGTTTAGCTGAAATAGAAGGCTGCCAGCGGAAATAGCTTTGCCGCCTGCGCGACTTCTCCCCCCTGGGGAAGGGCTAAACCTGGCACACATTATGTATAACGCCACAATATAGCGTTTCCCTAGTTAATCACGCTTTGGAGCCAGAAGTCAAGGGGAGCGGAAGCGAAGGATAAGGGGGGTACTCCGTCGAAAAAAAATTGGATTTTCACGTCGCTAGCAGCGCCTTAATAAGTGCCATAATGCGGCGGACCGAACGTGCAGGGGAGCATATACGCCCACATGAGAGAAGTAGATATTGCAAAAGTCGCCGAAGAGGCTTCGCTGGCAAATGCCCTGTTGTCTCAGCCGCAGTACCATATGGAAAAGGGTACTCTTTACCAGCGCGTGGGTGAGCTGATAGGCAATGGCTCTTCTTTGATTGCTGTTATCGCCGAGCCAGGTATGGGCAAAACCGCGTTTTTGCGGGATATTCAGGGCAAGCATCCCGGTTCGCCTCTGGTCTCCGTGCGCCGCGCCCTGGGCACCAATAAGCCTGCCGGCTTTTGGACGGCAATTCTTAACCAGCTGGGCATTAAGGATAAGCGCGTTCCGGCAACAGTTCAGGAGATGGCTGACCTAGCCGCCGAAACTCTGCGCAAGAGCAAGAACAAGCCGCTGCTGGTCTTAATAGACTGCATGGAGGAGGGCGCCGAGCTAATAGATTCCCGTGGCGTTGCCGGCTTAGACTTTTGTATCGATCAGGTGGCGGTGATTGTAGCTACGCGCCCTGGTGCCGAGGCCGAGGCCCTGGTGGCCAGCGGAGCTGCCGCTGTGCGCTTAGACTCTCACTCTGAGGAGAACCTAGAGGAGCTGGCTTCGTGGCTGACCGATTATCTTGGGGCTGAGCGCCGCGAAGCGGTAGGCGATATAGTCGCAAAATCGGAGGGCAATTTCTTTGTCGCCAGCAGTTTGGCCCGCGCCATAAAGAACAATACGCTGGCTGTGCACGATCTCGATGTGTCCCCTCAGCAGCTTCGCGATGTGTATTCGTCGATGCTCGACAGTCTGGTTCTGGAAGCGCCTATATACGAGCAGGACGACGTTGTGAGCGTACTGTGTCTGCTCGCCGAGGCGGGCGAGCCGCTTCAGGCTGTCAGCCTGGCCGATTTCCTGGGGCTTACGGCTAGCAAGGTGCGGCGCATTCTTTTGCGGGTGGCACCGGTCGTGCGCTGTGAGGAGCAGCGCTACAGCCTTTTTAACAAGCGCTTTAGCGAGATGGTCACCAAGCATTACAGCCGCGATCTGGTTAAGGTGCACCAGCAGGTTATCACTTATTTCCGCGTTACCTTCCCAACCTGGGAAGAAATGGACGATCTGTACGGATGGTTCTATCTGGGCCATCACTGCGACCGTCTGGCCCGAGTGTCGAGGCGCTGCGATTTTTCGGCGCTGCACATGCTGGGTGAGGGCTCTTACGTTACCGCCAAGCTCAATTATACCCGTTCGATAGCCGCGGTGCTTCAGGATCTGAAGCGCTGTCTGCGGGCCTCTATCGAGGAAAAGAACCTGTCGCGCATAGTTGGCTATGGGCTTAGGATTCCGCGCCTGCGCGCTATGCACTCCGCTAACGGTCTGCACGATCTGGCCGATTTGGGCCTATACGATTTAGCTCTCGAACGCGCCCGCCTGCTGCGGGCGGAATCGTCAAGGCTAAAGGCGTATCTGCTGCTGGCCTGGCAGGCTGATTCCGAGGGCTGTGTAGATACGGCACGGCAGATTCTGTCTGAAGCCAGAGACCTGGTGCTACCCGACATCGGTTCTGAGGATCGGATGCTGGTAGCTTTCATTTTAGCCCATCTTCTGAAAAATATTTCTCTGGCCGAGGTTCTGTCCGTTTTGTTCAACTGTACCTCGCGCGAGCAGGTTCTGCGCGTGATCGTGCAGCTTGGTACCGACAGCGTTTTGGACGTTGCGAAGCGCCGCGAGGTTCTGCGCCGGGGACTAGATTATGCTCTGAGCTTTGCCGAAGACGGTTTCGAGGCTAGCTGGCGGCCGCGGCTTCAGGCGCTTATCGAGGCTGTAGACAGCGAGGATGAAGCCGAGGCTGACAGTGGGGCTGACGGGCGTCTCAGCGGGATACATGATGTCCCCTGTGACTATGGCGACAACGAGGCTATAGCCATGGCTCTCGAGCATTTGGAGCATGTTTGCCAGTCCGAGGTAATTAATGAAGCTCATCCCGCTGAGGCTCAGATCGGCGAAGCTGAGGATGACGAGGCCGAGCGCAGCGAAGAGGGGCAGAAAGCCGCCGCAGCTGAGCATACAGCAAAAATTAAAGAAGCCTATCACGCTGCCTTGGAGCTGGTTAGCAACGTAAGATGGGAATCGCGCAAGGTAGGGGCTATTGCGGCTCTGACCAAGGTACTCATTAATCACAGCGATGCGGACTGGGTGAGCATGGCCTTTGAGGAGCTCATCGGCGTAGTCGTGTCAGTGCATCTTCCTGAAGAGCGTCAGAAGGCAACTATAGCTATAACCCGTCTGATAACCGGCAGGGCGCGGAATAAGGGCTGGCGCGATGTCTTTGAGCATCTTAGCGCCCTAATCGAGACCTTCGAGGATGCCCGTCTGCGGGTGCGCGCGCTGGCCTGGCTGGCTTTGGCGTATTATGAATCCCGCGACTTTAAAGGAGCGCTCAGTGTGCTCAATCAGGCAGCCTCTTTGGCCTTCCATATTTCCGATACTGCAGGCCAGGCCAATGAGCTGGCCATGCTGGCGAGTATGGCGGTGGCCATTAACCATCCCAATATCGCCCGCAATTTGGCATATCATTATATTCAGGTGTACGAGGCGCCGGCTAAGGTGCGCGTAGACACCGAAGTTCGGGCCGCTCTGGTCGTCGGAGCCTCAGCTAACGTGTCCGAGGAGCGCTCGTTGGAGTATTTGAATTCCTCCATTCAGGCCGCACAGGAAATACCCGATATGCGGGTGCGCGCCGATCTGCTGGTGGCGCTGGCTGGCGGCGTGGCTAAACTAGGCGAGACCGACTGGGCGAAGAGAGTGCAGAGTCAGGCTCTGGGCGTAGCTAGGGCTATGGAACCCGGGGCTACCCAGGCGAAAACGCTGGCCAGACTGGCCATACAGGAGTACGAATGGGGCGAGGTTTATAAAGCCGATCAGATCTGCCAGGAAGCTGAAACCGC
Organism: bacterium; assembly: GCA_017444045.1. Taxonomy (GTDB): domain Bacteria; phylum Vulcanimicrobiota; class Xenobia; order Xenobiales; family Xenobiaceae; genus JAFSXO01. The sequence continues at coordinate 6,639 of JAFSXO010000207.1, forward strand.
TGCCACCGAGGAGGACAGCCTGGTGGCTAAGCGCGAAGCGCTGATGGCCGTGGCTGTGGCGGCTCGCGTGGGCGGCAATGAGGATAAAGCCCGCGAGCTTTTGCAGGAGGTCATCTCCTGCCTGGAAAGCATTTCTTACGAAGAGCTGGCGGGGAATGTGGATATTGTGCAGTTGGCCACTCTGGCCACCGAGGTGCGGCAGCGCGGTTTGGTCGTCGCCTATCTCAACAGATTAAACCAAGAGCTGCTGACCTCTAAGGGTCTGGCTAGCGATAACGGTTTCCTGACGCTGGTCGAGGCCTGGCTGGTGCTGGGCGAGAATGAAAAGGCGCGCGAGGCTCTGCTGCATATCGGCGATGTAGGGATGCGCATCAAAGGCCGCATCGTGCTGGCCAAGGGCTTTATCCGCAGCTATCATGAGGAAGCGGTGGATCTGCTGGCCCGCATTCCTGTCTTCTCCGAGCGGATGCGCGGCGTGCGCGAGTGTCTCAATGAGCTTATGCGTTCGTCTGCTCCCGGCGCTTATGCGCGCGACATGGACAAGGTTTTAGCCGAACTGACTATGCTGGCTGTAGACGATGAGATGACCGCCGACCTGGTATTGGGGCGCTGGATTAGCCTGTCCACCAACCGTCAGGATATAATAGACTGCGTTAACAAGCTGGGCTATTCGGTTGAGGATCTGCACTATGGCAATATTGTGGCCCCCGTGGATGATGCTGTTTAGCTAGCGTTCGTGTGCAGAGCTATCGTTATTGTCATGTTGCTGTCCGGTTTGGACTGTTGCTGTCTGGCCTGGCTATGTCTTGGATAATCTTTCCGGAGAGATACCTTGAAAAGATTGGCGCGCATGGAAGCGCTGCTAAATGGTAGCTGTAACGTCTGGCCTGAGGAATTGTGTTAAAGCTCTTGACATTAGTTTAGCAAAGTGCTATTATCTTCTGGCGTTCGGCACGAGAGAGCTGAGCGCCCGCCTGAAGAGGGCGGCTTTGACAATGATAGAGACTATTGAAAGCGAAAGCAATTTTGTTGAGCGAGAAGACAAAGATTCTCACCCTTGAACTCTTCGGAGAAAGAGCGAGC
>JAFSXO010000208.1 GCA_017444045.1 bacterium
GCGGAAGCTGGTGCAGCGCAAATCTGATCGCGAAGCATTAACTAAATGACATTGCCACTAGACTAAACTTTTAGGAGAACGGAATGAAGCTAAAAAAAGTACATAGCTTTTTACTTGCTTTGGTCGCCTGTATCTTTTGCTTGGGCTTAACTGCCTGCAATGACAGCAATGACCGCCATAACGATAAAAATCCCGAAAAGGCGACTATTGATGTCATCGTCGGGGTTGCTAATTCCAAGGTTTTAGCTCCTGCCGATGCGGTAAAGTATGGCATAGCATTGGTAGACAGCGAGGGCGCTGTCCTCGATGGTATTGGCTTTGCGGCCAAAGGCGGAACCGATGAGGAATTCACCAAAGAGTATACCGTGTCCGGTCAGAATCGGGTGATGAGCTTTGAAACTGATGAGCTTTCCGCCACCCAGATGCGGATCGCCTGTTTCGATAAGTCAGACAAATACCTAGGCTCTGGTTTTGTTACGGGCATGAAGCTGGAAAAGGGCCAGTATTACACCTTTGACAACAGCCTGGATCAGTCTGCCAATGGCTTTGATTTCGTGTCTGCCGATAAGGAAGCCAGCCAGGGCAAGCTTGAGGTTACTGCCGATACCGCCTCTATCGCTGTAGGCGAAAAGGCCACGCTCAAAGCTGTTTATACAACGGCTAACGGTTTCGTGGAAGACGTAACCGACGATGAGAACGTTGAATTCACTTCTGACGCCGAGTGCGTTGAGCTGAACGATAATGAGGTTACCGGCTTGGCCGAAGGTCAGGCTGCTGTGACTGCTACTATGACCTTGGCCGACAGCGCAGTGCTCAGCGCATCTGTCGATATTCAGGTGGGCGAGCGTTCCGGCGGGAATACCTTCCTGCGCCTTGTAGATGGCGAATACCAGCCGATTAAATCCCTTATTATTAACACCGACGAGGCTCTGGATGCCACAATCGCCTACGGTAAAGTTGATGCCAACGGCGAGGCCACTCTGTACTCCAGCAAGTTTACGGTAAAAGCCAACTACGGCGAGCTTACCGGTTATGTCACCGTCGAGCCCGAAGGCCAGAGCGTGGAAACCTGCCAGGTTAACGTCAATCTCGATAAGGATGAGGAATCTTCCTACATCTACTGCGAGCCCGACGATTGCCCTGGCGTGCTTTGTGACAGCCTGCCGGTTATTGTCACCAGCGGTATGGACGGCTCCGGCAGTACGTACAACTTCCTGCGCTTAGTAGATGGCAAATACCAGGTTACCAACGCGCTTTGGATCCACAATGGTGAAGACTTGGATGCCGATATCGCTTTCGGTACCATCGATGAGAACGGCCAGGCTAAAGTTTATGCCTCCAAGTTCGAGGTTCGCAACGCTTACGGCGATGATCCGATCGATTACGTCACTGTCGATCCTTCCGGCGTTAGCACTGAAAATTGTCATGTTACTGCTTCTGCCTCTGGCGGCGAGGGAATGCCTTACATCCTCTGCTACCCCGACGACTGCCCCGGCGTCCTCTGCGCCAGCCTGCCTATGGGTGGCTTTACTGGCAGAGGCGGAGTCTCGCACTTCCTGCAGAAGGGCGATGACGGAAAGTACACGCCTATAAATTACATCAGCGCTCATGATGGTATAACCACTTTGGTTGTGGCCTATGGCGACGTCGATGAAAATGGTCAGGCTACGCTGTACGATACCAAGTATTGGGCCAAAGACAATGTCGAGGAGCTGAACGGCTTCCTCACGGTAGTTCCTACGGGAACCAGCACCAAAGAATGCGTGGTAGTGGTCAACACCGAAAAGGACCATAACTGCAATTTCCTGTACTGCGAGCCTGATAATTATCCCGGCGTCATCTGCGCCAGCCTGCCGGTCATCGTGACCTACGGCGAATAGAATAGCGGACGGCTTGCTGCTTTAGCGGCAGGCCGTTTTTGTTTGTGTAGCTATTTCTCAGGAGGAGCTATGAGAAAGAATATTTTTCCTTATTCGGCAGTAGCTTTATCGCTGACTTTGGCGGGCATGTGCTGGGCGCTTCCCGTACAGGCTGAAGACGGCGGGATGCCGTCCGCGGCCACGGCAGCAGCCCAGGAGAAGACTGCCGAGGATGAAGAGGGTGTGCGCGTTACCAATATTGAAGAGGACGCCGCAGATGAGAACGCGATAGATGGGCCGGAAGCCAGCGCCCTGCCCGGCAGCTTCGAGTTTAATTTCAAAAATGAGGGCGATTATGTGATCGAGCCAGACAGCATGGCCTATCACAATTTCGCTACCTTTATCTATAACGATTTCGCCCATTTTGTGCGCCACGATCCCCGGCTGCTGTTAGCCTGCAAGGGCAATACCGAGACGGTCGATATGTCCCAAAAGGTTAACGAATACTGTGCCGATGAAGCTGATTTGGCCGATGTCGCTAAAAGTGTGTTTAACCGCATAGTGGGCCTGGACAAGGGCCTGCCGGGCAGCGATATAAATGACGGCGAGCTGCCGACAATCCAGCTTTTGGGCATTAATAACAATATATTGTATAAGCGGGTAAAGGCCTGGAGCGGTAAATCCTTTGATGCCTATCGCAGCGAGTATATGCAGCCCTACCGCGTCGGTGAATTCCGCTTTACTAAAAAGTTTAGGGCCAACGTCAGGGAGCGCCGCGGCAATTCCCTGCGGGGCTGGACCAAGAAGATGAGCCTAGCCGATCTCAGCCTGTGCGCGGCCTCGACTCCGATAGCGATCTTTATGGACAATGACGAAAAGCGCACCCGCAATCGCAACGCCTGGATGCCTACGCTAAAGGATGATTTTATGTATTATACCTCGCGCCATTGCTTCCCCTATGTCGGCTTTTTGGATTATAAGCTGACCTTCTTTGACGAGAACGGTGCGGAAATTGAACTCGGCTCCGGCAAGAAGCTGCCCGCGAAGAACTGCAAGGTCGTCTGCTCCTGGGATAAGCTGACTCTGTTCGAGCTGGACGATATTATTAAGGCCGACAGAAACTAGCTTCCTTGCCAAGTCATTTAGTTAGTATTTGGCGAACATTTTAGCGCTGCACTAGCTTCCGCTCCGGCACTGCTTCGCGGCGCGCATAGGTGCCTTTCGCGGAACTAGTTGCGCGCTTTGATTTGCCAACACCAGCCATGAATTGTGCCGGTATAAGCTTAACTAAATAATATTGGCTTACTAGCAGTGAAGCATAATGCTATCGGCTCTGATAATTTTGCTATAGAAAAAAATCAAGAAAGGACATAAAAGTATGGGCATATCTAAATTGCGCATCTGTTCTCTCTCTCTCCTTACTCGCGCTTCTAATTCTGCCTCTGGCGATATCGGGATGTAATTCTAGCGATCGCGATGGTGGCGAAGATGCCGACAAGGCTGCCGTATCTGTGGTCGTGGGAACTACCGGCGCGGCCAAAACCATGTTCCCTTCGGGAGCTGTCAAGTATTTGGTGGAGCTTCTGGCCGCTGACGGCGCTGTGCTCGACAAGGTGGGCTTTGCCGCTAAGGGAGCTACGGATAAGGAATTTTCCGAGGAATACGTTGCCGAAGGCAATAACCGCGTTTTAGAGTTCCTTACCGATCAGGTGTCGGCTCAGCAGATGCACATCTCCGCTTTTGATAATGCGGGTGCTTATCTCGGCTCCGGCTGCGTGAATGACCTGCAGCTGGCCGCTGGTAAGGAATCTGTGTTCGACAACGCCAAAGATGCCTCTCAGGGCGGCTTTGACTTTATGAGCGCTGATGATGAGGCCGAGGCCTGCACACTTGAAGTTAAGGCTTCCGAGACCTACCTGGGAGTTGGGGAGACGGCCAGCCTTACGGTTATCTGCCGCAATGAAACCAACGGTTTAAGCGAAGACGTGACCTCTGAATGTGAGTTCTCTGCCGATTCCGAGTGCGTTAGTCTGAAGGGCAGACAGGTCACCGGCGAAGAGATCGGTACGGCTACGGTTACGGCTACCCTGGCTTTGAATGAAAAGGTCAGTCTGAGCGGTGAAGTGCAGATCAACGTTGACGGTGATGGCCGCGGTATGGCCACCGTTGTCGTCGTCGACGCTGAGAAATATAAAGACGCCGCCAAATACATCGTCAAGTTCGTCGATGAGACCTGCCATGTGATGCAGCGCGATAAATTTGCCGCCAAAGCCTCGGGCGAATGGAAGGCCTCAGCCAAGAACGCGCCACCGAAGGCGCTATAGCGCCAAAGCCTCGGGCGAATGGAAGGCCTATAAGACCAACGCCGACGGATCGCATTCCTGCACCTGTACCATTCCTACCGTTTCAATGAATTGCCGCATGGAATTTTACGACAGCAAGGACAAGTATATCGGCTGCGCCACGCTGCAAGATAAGAATGAAACTCTGGAGAACGGCAAAACCTATTATTTCGTCTGCGGCGATACTTCCGCGGTTCCTCAGGTGGATCGCTGGATGGCGGTTCGCGAGCTATCCTACGATCTGAATAATCAGAACTTAATCGTTTATACCTTGGCCAACCTGGCTCCCGGCAAGTCTCTGCGCTTGGGAACGGTTTACAAAGGTTGGGGAGGCTATAGGGAAATCCTCGACGAGGTTACTTACAGCATTACCAGCGGCGCTGACTATGCTTCGCTGAATGGCGATGTGCTGACCGGGAAGGCTGCGGGAAATGTCATGGTTCAAGGCAGCTACGCCCTTAATCCTGGTGATGTAATGACTGGCCTCTCTCAGATCAAGGTGAGCGGAGCGTGCACCACGTTCTTCCGCATTTTGGATGGCGTGTATCTGCCCTGCGACACTATTCAATTCCTGCCTGGCGCTTATACGGCGGAGATAGCTTACGGCAAGCTGGCTGCCAGCGGCAAGGAGACGGTAAAGCCTGCTGCTTATACCGTTTGGGTATACGGCGACACCCCCAACGGGTATATAACCTTAGACCCCGAAGGGAAGGATACCCAGACCTGCCTGGTGACTATTGATACTAGCAAGAAGGCGAACAACCAGTGCGTAATGAGCGATGGCTCGCTGGGCGGCGGGACGATTCCCGTTACAATGTCCTGGTACTAACGGATTTCGTTCGGATGATAATTTGGCCATGTCTCGGGGAACTGTATGAAGTCCCTGGGGCATGGCTGATTTTATTTTCAGTATCTGGGCTTAGCCCTCGCAGGATGAATCAATAAAAAGCAAATGACCGTCCCCCGTCCAAAGGTAACGGTCATTTAACGACTTTACCAGAGGGCAACCGTCTATCGGTAGCACTTCTTTTTTTATTATAGGCGCCGTACTAAGCATTGTCAATTAATTACAATGCTTAGTTTAGCTAGGTCTCATTTAGCATAAACCCCATGTAAAGGGGAAGCGTTATAATCTGTCCGCTGCTGCCGATATTGTAATCGCCCAGTTTAATGCACTGATCTACGTGATACTTTTCCGGATGGCTTAAAATGGTTTTGGCGCTTTTGGTGTTTCCGGTGCTGGCTTTGACTTCGACCAGCGTACATTTGCCGCGCCAGCGGATCACAAAATCGATCTCCAAACCGGAATCCTTATGGTAATAATATAGCTTTCTGCCCATTTTGGCTAAGAAATCGGCTATCAGATTTTCAAAGATCGCTCCCTTATAGCCGTAAAGGCTGCCGCTCAGTACATCGAACTGCGTGCCGTCC
>JAFSXO010000209.1 GCA_017444045.1 bacterium
AATCGCACTGCAGCTCATACTCGCTGCGGTGCGCTGCGGCACCTCTGAGCTCCGCGCTCCAGCCCTCGGGCAGCAGGCGATCGATTATTTCGATTAAACGCTTATTATCGGTCTCGTCGCTAAGCCTGCCGGAGACATTCACACGCTTTGCCGTTCCATACGGTGACACGCTGACATATCTTCCGGAGAGCGAAACGTTAGTGGTTATCATCTCGCCCTTTTCATTCAGCGCTTCCTTTTCAACCTGGACGATCAGCTCCTGATCGTTGTGAAGCTGATCGGCTAAGGAGCGATGCTCGTGATGAACGTTATCGCGATCGTAGCTATGGAAAAAATCGTCTGCGCCCAAAAAGCTATTGCGCTCTAAGCCTACATTTACAAAGGCGTAGGTTTCAAAAACATTAGTAACCTTGCCCTTGTATATTCTGCCGACCGGGTTGTCATCGCGATCGATGAGAACCTCCATCAGCTTTCCGTCTTCAAGAACAGCAACCCTACAATCACATTCATCAACCGAAATTAGAATCTCTTTAAACAACCGCATAATATTGAACCAGGGCAGCGAATGCCGATACCACCAGACTGCTATAACAAGCAAAAATACATTCCTTTAGCCTTCTGTATTTAACAATAAAACCCTTCCACATGTCACCATATTGAAATACCGCGGCGATCCAGACCTATGCCGCTCAACAGAGGGGAAGACAGGGTATTATCAGACTAGGCTGAAGCATTTCATAAAGAAAAAGCCATAAACACCGATAGGTCCAATTATATTCTTGCTTTTTGATTTAAGTTAGTGTAAAATAGAAAAGTTAGTTTTGGCATAGTATATCCAAACTGCAATAACGGCTAACCAAGGCGCGGATACCTCGTGGGTATTCGTTTTAAATTAATCAGCCAAGAGGCAGCACATGTTCGAATCATTATCGGAACGTCTCGGCGAGGTTTTTAAAAAACTACGCGGCCGGGGCAAGTTATCTGAAAACGACATAAACGAAGCGTTGCGCGAAGTGCGCAGGGCGCTGCTTGAAGCAGATGTTAACCTAGCAGTCGTTAAAGAGTTTGTTGCCAAAATTAAAGAGCGGGCCATGGGCGAGGAGCTCATGCGCAGTATGACCCCCGGTCAGCAGGTCATCATGTATGTGCGTGACGAGCTCATCGAGCTAATGGGCAGCGAAACGGCCAAGCTAAACTTTGCCGCCAAAGGCCCCAGCGTTTTCATGATGTGCGGCCTTCATGGTGCCGGAAAGACCACGAGCTCGGCCAAGCTGGCCAACTATTTAAAGAGCTCGGGACGCCAGCCCATGCTGGTGGCCACCGACATTTACCGCCCGGCCGCGGTTCAGCAGCTCGAAGTTCTCAGCAAGCAGGTGGGAGTTCCCATTTACAAGCCCCAAGAGGGCCAGGATCCCGTCGAGATAACCCGCAAGGCTGTCGACTGGGCGCGCGACAACGGACGCGATGTGGTAATCGTCGATACGGCAGGCCGTTTAACGATCGACGAGCAGCTCATGGATGAGCTGCGCCGGCAAAAGGAAGCTGTCAATCCCCAGGAAGTCATCATCGTAGTAGATGCCATGACCGGCCAGGATGCCGTCAGCGTAGCCAAAGAGTTCCATACAACTCTAGGTCTCACCGGCGTAATCATGACCAAGCTGGACGGCGACGCCCGAGGCGGTGCAGCCCTGTCGGTTCGCCATGTAACCGGTGCTCCCTTAAAGTTTATCGGTGTCGGCGAAAAAATCTCTGGCTTCGAGCCCTTCCATCCCGACCGCATGGCCGGTCGCATTTTGGGCATGGGCGATGTCCTTACGCTTATCGAAAAAGCCGAAGAGGCTATCGACAAGGACAAGGCCATGGAGCTGGAAGCTAAGCTGCGCAAGAACAAATTCGATCTTGACGATCTGCTGGGCCAGATGCAGCAGATTCGCCGCTTAGGACCGCTTCAGGATATTATCAAAATGCTACCCGGGATAGGCAGCCATCTGAAGGATATGCCTGTCGATGACAAACAGATAAAACGCGTCGAGGCCATCATCCAGTCCATGACCCCTATGGAACGACGCAACCCAGAAATATTAGACGCATCCCGCAAGCAGCGCATTGCCGCAGGATGCGGCAGTAATGTAGCCGCCATCAATCAGCTGCTTAACCTGCACAATATGATGTGCAATATGATGAAGAGCTTTGGGGCTGCCAAGGGCGGCAAAGCTCCTCAGCCCACCAAGAAAAAGAATTCTTTTAGACTGCGTTTCTAAGAGAGACAATACACGAACCAATACACAACAGTTATGTCTCAGGAGGCATCAAACCTATGGTACGTATAAGACTACGCCGAGTTGGCCGCAAGAAACAGGCCAGTTATCGCATTGTGGCGGCTGAAGCCAGTTCGCCCCGCGATGGCCGTTTTATCGAGATACTTGGCCACTACAACCCCCGCACGAATCCCGCTACAGTCGTCCTGAAAAAAGGCCGTA
>JAFSXO010000210.1 GCA_017444045.1 bacterium
GCGCCTCCCTGGCATCCCTTCATAAACTGGCTCAAAGGTATCGATCAAAGGATCTCCCAGCTCCTTCTGAAGATTAGAGAAATACCAGAAATACAGATTTTCCCCATTAATGTCGGCCAAAATATTGCACGAGCGCTCATGCAGCACCAGCAGACTAAAGCCGCGCTTTAAAAGATCCTGCCTATCTTTATCGTCATAGCTGCCCCAAGAATCACCATGCTGAGCCGACCACAAATGCATGAGAAACGAATTCTTTTCATCAAAATGCGCACTGCCCCAGCGCTGCACAGTACCGCCGGCCTCGCTTAAGCAATCGGGCAGCCAGCGCGACGATCCGGAGCCTATGGATGCACAGCCGTGCACTCTTTGGGAGAGATCGAGATAATATCCGGCAAAAGGCACTTCGATCAATCCCGTTGGTTCCGAGTCGCCGAGCAGATAATAGATAGGCGCTGTATCGATATGGGAAACCGGCAAGGGCAAAAGCTTGGCAGTGTGCAGCTGCCACAAATGCGTGGCGGCTAACAATACGGCTAATACCTGGGCTGCCGCCTGAAAGCGCAAATTTAGCTGGCAAAGCCTAATGCAGATAAGTACTGCGAGTAGCATATAAAACAGCGCCAGTACGCGCACGGGATCGACTAGAGAAGCAAAAGGGAGCCACCGGTACAGCCAGCTATAGACGCAATGGTAGCCGCCGAGCGCAGCCAAGCTCTCACAATTTTGGGACAGCACCGAAATAAATGGACCCAGAGCGCAGAGCAGACATAGCAAAGCTCCCGCAGTCCACATAAAAGGATGCATCTTGCTGCATCCATTGGCCGCCAAAACCACAAGCAGTGCCAGCAGGGGCAGAGACAGCGGATAATTAATACTATAAAAAGCATCTAGAGGCAGCGAATTCTGCCAGCGCCGCCAGGCATTAAACAGCTGAAGCTCCTGCCCGCCATCGGTCTGAGCTTCCAGTACTTCCTCATCTAGGGGAAAAAGCGGCTTAATTTCAGTTTTTGCGGGAATAGAAGGGAACGAAGTCTTCCAGCTCCAAGCTGCACCGACAGTTTTAACGGCAGCTCCCTGTGACCAAGAGGACAGATAAGGATAGCCCCAAGGCAAATAACAGACAAAACCCACGGCCAAAATAAGAAGGCACTTTTTGCTCCAAACCAGCCGCCTTGCCCCAGCCTGCTCCATGAAAAGACCCCAGCTCCACCAAAGCACAATAAAGCTAGACAGCATCAGCCCATAAGGCGCGTATAAAGCATAAACCAAGCCCAAGCCCAAGCCAGCCCAAAGCCAGCTATAATTGCGGCCGAGAGCTTCATTGCCGCCGCGGTACGAGCAATACACCTGCCATACCGTCAAAGGGATAGCGAAAACAATTGCCTGTCGGCAGCGTCCGCAGGCTATTTCGTGCAGTACATAACTGTTAACGCCAAACAGCAGACCACCGAGCCAGGAATATAAATTTGCTCCCCATATGCGCGACAGTACGAACCAGCAGGCCAGGCAATTAAGCCATAGGATGAGAGCGACCTTGGCATTGTAATAGGCGGCGAAACCAAATACGCTCTCAAGCGGACGCGAAAACAGCGCAAAATCCAGAATGCTTCCCACGTGCGGATGCGCACCAGAGGTGAAAAAGACCTTTACAGCAGTCAAAAAACCATGCGCACAGCCAGCGGCCAGCATCTGCTTCCACCAGCAGTACCTCCACAGCCAGCCCTCAATATCCCCTCGGCCAACTACGGAACGCTCCATGCCCAGCCATAGATTGGCCAGAACCCCGCCTACTATCGCAGCGAACGCCAAGCAGCCACAAAGCCAATAAAGCATACCGCTGCGCAGGACTACTTCATCATTTGCAGGAAAACTACAGTCACTGAGCATGGCCGGCCTGCGCAGTAAAGCTTCCAAAGATTTTCCGTGTGCCGCCATTCTTCTATCACCAACCAAATTGCTGAGTATTAATTATACCATTCTCAGCCGGCTACTGCCACTTCCAGGCCATACCATGACAGCAAACACTAGCTCAAAAGTCCGCTTTTACTACGAAATAGCCCTGGCAATCGCAGTTTATTCCATTGCCGCTTTAATCTTCCTGGGCAATGCTCTATGTTCAGACGGACATTTGGTTATTGGCAACTGCGAATCCGATGTATGGAAGCACTTATGGGGAGCCTGGTGGATGCACAGCGAGCTCGGGCAGGGCCGTTTCCCTATCTGGACCAACTTACAGAATTTCCCTGACGGCGGGAAGCTATACGTCATCGATCCGCTAAACGCTATATGCACATCCTTCACCATGCCAGTTCTCGGCCTAGTTACGGCCTTTAACCTCACCCAGACTCTGCAGCTTTTAGCCGCTAGCCTAGCAGCCTGGGGGTTAACGCGCTGGCTCCTAAAAGACCATCGCCTCGCTCTGGCCGCAGGCTTTATTTACGGCTTTTGCCCCTTCATGCTCAGCTCTGGCATAGCCAGCGGCATCGATGAGACCTCCAATCTAGCCTGGCTGCCCTTAAGTATTTGGGGCCTGCTCCTCTGCTTAAATGGAGAGCGTCCGCCGCTGGCCGTCGTCCTAGGCGGCTGCGGATTAGCGCTATCGGCTATAGGTTCCTGGTATTTTGGCATGACCGCGGCGATCTTCTGGATGTTTATACTGATCTGGTGCGCCTATACCCAAAAGCTTCCCATCCCTTATGCATCCTCAATTAATTGGCTGTATCCCATTTTAGCAGGAATGCTCGCCGCCTTTCTAGCCCTTCCTCTTGCCGTACTGTTTGCCCAATCGCTAAAAGGAGAAAGCTCTCTCTTAGGCCATGTAAACATTACAGAACGGCAGGAAAAGGATCACCTAGAGTTCATGTACCGCACCTTTGATTTTAAAAATAACGCCACTCTTAAAAGCTATCTCTTCCCAGGAAAGGATCAGATAAGCACCGCGACCGACGTAGACCGTCGCATGAAAACAGAATATATAGGCTTCATAGCGTTACTCTTGGCCGGAATATCCTTATGGAAAACACCGCGTCAGGCTATTTTTTGGGCCATAGCCGCACTTCTGTTTGGAGTCCTGTCACTAGGGCCATATTTTGCTATAAGCCCAGAGATTGCTCTTAGCAATCCCTGGAGTCCCGTTTATCTATTCGCCTATTACGTGGTGCCAGGCTTCCGCATGGTCGCCATCTGCGACAGACTATCGATAGGGGTACAGTTAAGCGTAGCCATATTAGCAGCAATGGGCATAAAAGTATTTCTGCCGAACGGCTGGAAGGGCACCGCGCTCGCACTGCTAATATGCGCCAGCATAGCTACAGAAATTATTTACATATCGCCAGTTCCTTGGCCTATTCCAAACAGCAGTGCCGATATACCCCTCGTATACAAGGAACTAGCCAGCAAAAAGGATCGCCTAGGGCTGATTTGTTTACCTTTAAATCGCCGCCAGCCTTCACTTCAGCCTGGTGAGTATTACTATTGGCAAACCGCTCACGGCAAGCCGCTTCCCGGTACTCTAACGACCAGATTCTCCGAGCAAATGATGGAGAACCGCCTGGCTGGCACACTATATTTATGTGCCGATGAAAGATTCGTCCCCTCACCTGACGCCACAATTTATTTGTCAGGCTTAAAAGAATTAAGAGAAAGCGGCTTTGGATGGATAGTCATTAACGGCGGCATCGGCTATAAAACGTCAGAAAAGAACCAGAACGAGCTACTGACCAAGCTTTTGGGAAAGCCGCAGCAATTCGGGGAAGACTTTCTTTACGATCTGCATTCGGACACTGCGAACAGAATGCTAAACGAGAAGAGTTCTGGTAGCAGCGCATCCACCGCAGAAGATGCTCCGAAATAAGTCAATGTCGTTTAAATAGCAAAGATTATTCTAGTGAATCAGCAAGGCCCTCGTCTGCATATCCGCAGCCTTCGCCATCTTCAGCGCCGCTAAACTCTACACCGTTCGACAAGCGCTGATATTCAGACTGCACCAAGGCTTCAAGAAAGTCCCCGATAACTTCGCCATAATCGCTCAGCAGCTTTTGGGTGATCTTAGCATTCATCTGGGGATAGCCTGGATTTTTAGAGATATTGTCGCCGAAGACCTGACCCAACGCCGAATCGACCAGTGCCGATGTTGCCTGGCTCATAAAGGTCTCGCTGCTGGGATCCATTTTAGATATCTCGGATTTGGCCTCAGCTAAAAATTTTTCTTCTGGGGTAGACGGCAGCTGCTGCGCGGCTTCGCTGGGCGTATAAACATCAGAGGCCTCACCCAATGCTGTCTTGGATGCCTCGCTGTTCTTCAGCAATTTCTTTTGCTGGTGGAACCATTCCTCAGTAAAGGGAATGTTCACACCTCCCATTTGCAACGGGTTCAATCTTAATACCTCGCATCAACAGGCCGTATCGCCTTACCTTACTCCATACTCTATCACGCAAATACAAGAAAAAGTAAACACGGCAGCCACGCAATCAATATCGTTAACTTAGTTTGATTGGAGAAGGAAGAGCTAACAGCAAAGAGAAAATAACAATTTGGATTAGGTCTGCGCATTGTGCGGTATCAAACAATAGCAGACATATTAGTAAGTTAGTGATAAACAGTCAAAAGTATCCCGGACTTCGGAGGGGCGTGTTTACATTAATTTAACAGTTCAGCAAATTAATGCAACAGCCATGATGTAATATGAGGATAAGAAAGACTAAAAATCTGGGAGAGCATTAACTGTTCGACTGGAAATGGAAGGAGATAGAGCCGATGAAGCCAGTATCGCTTGTCGACACCAACCTGCTAGAGAAGGCATTAGACGCGGCGTCGTTGCGCCAGCAGGTCATCTCAAATAATATTGCTAACGTTAATACGCAGGGATA
>JAFSXO010000211.1 GCA_017444045.1 bacterium
ACAGAGACACCCAAATAATTTTGTGTTTACAAAAAAAAAGCGCAGGTTGCAAACGAATGTCGGTAACTTAGCGTCAGCTAGCCCAACATTATGACTCCCCCTAAAGGATGGCAGGGGGAGATGTCGCGACTGCGACAGAGGGGGTGGCCACAGCTGGCGGAAGAATCGAGGTTTAACGTATGCTGCATGCCAGCTTGTACGCTAACACAAAACGTAGCGCTAACGTACATGAATAAGCAAGAACCAATGCCATGATTCTTAAGTTACTGGCATTGGTTGCAAACAGCATCGCGACCTGCGCTAAATATCTAAGATTAAGGCATTATTAACGCTGTATATTTCTTTTGCTTCTGGGCGGATTCTTAACCTGCATATACAGACCAGCCCGTTCAAAGACTACGAAATAATCGCTATCGTACGGTTTGATCACCGAGACTGAGCGCTGACCCAAATCGGTTCCCTGGGTTTTAAAGTTGAGGTAAATAACCGGGGCTTCTTCGTCGCTGAGTTCGCGGTAAGGCAGACCGTTATTGACCGATACTTCCAGGGTCAGAGGGTTGTCAGGTGTGTATCCGTTTTTGGCATTAGCACCCTTAAAGTGGGCGTAGGGCAGATACTTCTGAGCATAAGAATCATCGTCAGAGCCGCGCAGCTTCTGCCTTAGCGTGGAGATTTCCGAACCGCCGATCTTGTAAGATGCCAGCTTTAAGCACTCGGTGCCCTCGGCTTCATCGTTAACGTAAACGTTCATGGCTGCCAAGAAGCATACGACCGCGCCCTGAGGCTCGGTAGCGATCTGCTCCTGCAAGGCCTTGAAGCCTTCCAGAGTCGTAGGCAGCTCGGCAATGCTGCAGGAAGCCTTTTCGCCCTTGTGATACTGGGTGTGATTTATGTGGCCGTGATTGCCTAAGCCAGCGTCTTTGGACCAAGCTTCATCGGCGCCGCCCGCCAAACAGCCGGCAACGGCAAGCGCTAAAACGATTTTTCCGCATGTTTTGCCAAATCTTCCGAATAACTTCAATGTACTGACACCTCCTACATTAATGATACAAGCTATTGTGAGTACAATTCACCTTAAATGCGATTCGGCCTGCAGACGGCATGCGGACAGAATACTACCGCCATTTTTCATCCCAAACAGGGACTGGCACCCCAAAAGTCTCCGAACAGAACTTCCCCTCGCCTCGCTCAAAATGCCCAAAGGCTTGGCGCACTTGGCCAAAACCCAAATACAGAAGCGGAAGGTTGCAGCAGACCATCACGATATTGGCGAAATCGCTGAGATTCCAGAGATCACTGAGATCAAAGCCGACGATATTGGCAGCCATGCCGAAAGCCAGCACCGCCAAATTAGCCAAACGCACCGCCGTCAGATACGTCCTATCCTCGGTAATCTGCTTGACGCATATTTCCGCAAAGGAGAGAAATCCCAGCAGACAGGTAAAGGAGAACAGGCCGAAGCAGACGCTTACCACAAACGTGGCGATTCCGCTGACAGCTCCTCCGCCCAGCAGCTGTGTGCAGGAAGCCAGAAACTTCTCTAAACGCCCCAATTCAAACCAGGCAGACGCTCCGTCGCCAAGCCAAGCCTGTCCCATGATCAGCACAAAGCCGGTCATGGTGCATATTACGATGGTATCCAAAAAGACGCCGATGGCCTGGATGATCCCCTGCTCGCAGGGGTGACTGGCGTCGGATGCCGACGCCGGCATGGTCAGCGTTCCCTGTCCGGCTTCATTGCTCATCAGGCCGCGCTTGATTCCCTGAGACAGAGCTATGCCCAAAGCTCCGCCGAAAACCGGCTCCGGCTTAAAGGCCTCGGTCACCACCGCGTAAAAGAACCAGGGAAGGCGCCCGATATTCATCACAACCATAGCCAGAACCGCCAGGGCATAGATGACCGCCATAATAGGCACTAAAACATCGGTAAGGCGGGTGATGCGCTTCAGCCCGCCAAACGCGCAATATGCGGTAATACTTAATAGCGCCGTAAAGAAGAACCAGATCATGGGTTCGTCAGCCGTAAGCCGCGCGTCGCTAACACCACGGCAGACGGACGCCAGAGCGGAGATGGTGTTAAAGCCTTGGGCGGGCAGGCAGAGCGTGGCGTATCCGATATAAAGCAGGCTCAGAGCGGTGCCGATCCACACCGCCCCACCCAGGAGCTTCCTGCCGTAGGAGGGCAGCCCTCCGGTATACTCGTCACCCTGGCGATCCTTGTATATTTGGGAAAGCGTCGATTCCACGAAGGCCGTAGCCATTCCGAAAAAGGCCGAGACCCACATCCAGAATAGGGCGCCGGGGCCGCCCGTGGAGACAGCACCCGTCACACCCAGGATGTTGCCGGGGCCGACCCGCATGGCGGTGGAAAGCAGAAAGGAGGCCAGCGGGCTGATGCCTGTCTGCGAGGCACTGCCGCCGATCAGACTGCGAATGCCGCTGCGAAAATGCCTGACCTGTACGAAGCGCAGCGAGAAGGAAAAATACATGCCGGTACCCACCAGCAGGATGATCACCAAGGGCAGCTCACCCAGTACGGGAATGCTTTTGTACCACGCCAGATTCGTGGGGAAGCCCCATATCATGTCCGCCAGATTCTGAAAAAAGGCGCAGACGCTGCCAATAAATTCACGCATTAAAGCAACCCAATACTCTCGTTAGATATCTCGATAAGATATCTATATCATTACAGATCTGCCCTTTGACGATGGCCATGCCTACGGGCAGGGACATTATACACAAAGCTTCGGCCTGCATGCAATTCCATTAACTTAAGGTTCAATGGCATTGATCCTGATTATTCATGTGCGTTGGAGCTGCGTTGTACGTTAGCGTATTTGTTAGCGCAGCTTCGCTTGCAAATCGCACATAAAGTGAACGCAAAAACGCACGCAAAAATTTGCGTTTGATTTTGCGTGCGAAGCCGCTTATAATACAAGCGTAATACTGAAAGGACAGCTACCGTGAAAGAGTCAAAACGCCTGGAATACAAAGAATCCGTTACGAACACATTTCTAAAAACTGTCAGCGCCTTTGCCAATTATGGAACAGGCAAAATCATCTTCGGCATTGCAGATGACGGAACCATTAAAGGTGTGAATAACCCGCGACAGGCCTGCTTAGATATTGAGAATCGCATCAACGACAGCATAGACCCAGTACCTGAGTACACACTCAATATCAATGAACAAACATCGGTAATTACTTTAACAGTAATGGAGGGACTTCATAAACCATACCTGTATAAGTCCAAAGCATATAGGAGAAATGACTCCGCAACGATAGCTGCCGATAGGCTAGAATTTGCAAGATTGGTGCTGGAAGGACAGAACTCTTCCTTTGAAGAGCTGCCCGCTGCAAATCAGCATCTCTCTTTTGGTGTTCTCGAAAAAAAGCTGTCCGATGCACTGCATATTGAATCCTTTTCTCTTGATACTCTCAAGACCTTAGAGTTATACCGTTGCGAAATTGGTTATAACAAAGCTGGCGAATTGCTATCCGATGTCAATGATTTCTGCGGAACAGACATTGTTCGCTTCGGGAATAACATCAGCATCATACTCGATCGGGAGACTCTAGATCGCCGATCCATATTGAAGCAATATGACCAAGCCCTGGATATGTACCGGAAGTATTACCAATACGAACAGATCAGAGGAAGCAGCAGGGAAACCGTTTTCTTAATCCCGGAGGAAGCCTTTCGCGAGGCGATAGCGAACGCTTTGGTTCACAGGACATGGGACGTTAACGCGCATATTAATGTCGCGATGTTTTCGGATAGGCTTCAGATTACATCACCCGGCGGACTTCCAAAAGGCGTTAGCGAAGCCGACTACTTAAAAGGCGGTATTTCTATATTAAGGAATCGCATCATAGGAAGCATTTTCTTCAGACTGCATCTGATTGAAAATTTTGGAACAGGGATACGCAGAATTAACGAATTATATAGCAACAGCAAAATAAAACCGAGCTTTGAGACAACAGAAAGCACAATTAGGATTACGCTTCCAGTTATACAAGCTCAAAACAATCTGACGCCCGATGAGGAAAAAATATATGGCCTTTTAAGAAGCCGTCTGATGTCCAGTTCGACGATTGCAAAAGAGGCAGGCTTCGGCAAATCAAAGACGGTGTCGATACTCAATAAAATGCTAAAGGATGGATATATTCGCGTCCTGGGAAGCGGAAGAGGCACAAAATATACCGCTGATTAATTTGTACAACAGCTTAGCTTTTGATAGAGACAAAGATGGAGAACTAACATTGCAAAAGTCACCCTTTTCCCAGCAGATACGTTCCGCAGCGCTTGCCCTAACATTTGTTTGCCTGCTCTGGCTCACCGCCTGCTCGCCGTCGGCCGATGTAAGCACAGAAGCAGCCAATCAATCCGTAAAGCCCCTTGACCTCGACGCTATGGTGCATCCCGATCTGAAGGCGGAGCTTTCCGCTATGCCCAAACAGGACACGTTCAATCTAGAAGCAATGCGCAAAGACTTTGTACCAGATGAAAAGAATTTTCCGAAATCCGAAAAGATTGAGGTATATAATAAAGCCATTGCCACTGATGGGAATCCCAGTCTGCGCCTGCGGGTGTATCGTCCTAAGCAACTTGAAGGCGAGTATCCAGCCATACTCTGGATACACGGCGGCGGACATTTTCTCGGCGCTCCGGAAAATGACGAAGCGACCTGCCTGTGGTTTGCCGAAGAGATCGGCTGCATTGTGGTGTCGCCAGACTATCGCCTGGCCCCAGAGAATCCCTATCCTGCAGATGTCGAAGACTGCTTTGCGGCTCTCAAATGGATGGCTGACACCAAGGCGAACAGCCTGCCAATAGATACTAGCCGCATCGCCGTAGCCGGCTCCAGCGCCGGAGGTGGGCTAACCATTTCCACGGCCTTGAAAGCGCGGGATGCTGGCGGTCCCAAAATATGCTTTATGCTTCCCATCTATCCGATGCTAGATTACCGAAACAATACCATTTCAGCAAGGCAGATAACGGACCCCCGGGTATTGAGCCATAGCGCCAACGCTGCCGCCTGGAAAATGTATCTCGGCGATATTAAGAACGTACCGGCGTACGCTTCGCCGGCGCTGGCCGAGGATGTCTCCGGCCTTCCCCCGGCAAACATTCTCGTAGGTTCTTTAGACCCATTCCGCGATGAAAACATCAGCTTCGCCCAAAGAATGTTAGATGCCGGCATCACGGTTGAGCTACACGTTATACCCGGAGCCTTTCACGCCTTTGACACGCTCGGCACACCGCTGAGCAATCAGGCTATGGACGAGCATTTGAATGCGCTAAAAAACGCGCTGCGCCGACAATAGCTTCACTCTCTCCAGCTTTGCCCGCCCTCTGTAGCTGCCGCGATCCAACAATTATTTAAAAACACATAAAAATAATAAAGGCATTTGCCTTTTTTTGACGTAACATTTTTGGATTAATCCCGCAGGAGTGCTTCTTTCCCCCGGGATGGTGCGCTCGCCAACAGGAAGCGAACGCCGCAGCCAACAAAGGAGTTTTAGAATTGTAATGGGCAACGAGAACGTTGTTAAAGAGATTATGGACGCCAACCAGGCAGCCTCTGATGTTGCTTTCCGCGTCAGCGAAGTTTGCGCTATTTACCCCATCACCCCCTCCTCCCCCATGGGCGAATTTGCCGATGACTGGAGCGCCAAGGGCCGCAAGAACATTTGGGGTTCTGTCCCCTTCATCCAGGAGATGCAGTCCGAAGCCGGTGCCGCCGGTACCGTCCACGGTTCCCTGCAGGCTGGCGCTCTGACCACCACCTTCACCGCCAGCCAAGGCTTGCTGCTGATGATCCCCAACATGTACAAGATCGCCGGCGAGCTGACCAGCACCGTCTTCCACATCGCCGCCCGCGCCTTGGCCGCTCAGGGCCTTTCCATTTTCGGCGACCACTCCGACGTAATGTCCTGCCGCAGCACCGGCTTTGCCATGCTGTTCTCCAACAACGTGCAGGAAGCCATGGATATGGCCACCATCGCCCACGCCGCCACCCTTGAAGCCCGCATTCCTTTCCTTCACGCTTTTGACGGCTTCCGCACTTCTCACGAAGTCAACACCATTAACTACGTTTCCGACGAAGTGCTGCACGAGATGATCAGCGATGAGCTGGTACGCGAGCACCGCCGCCGCGCCCTCAACCCCGATCGTCCGGTTATCCGCGGTACCGCCCAGAACCCCGATGTGTACTTCCAGGGCCGCGAGTCCAGCAACATCTTCTACCAGAAGACCCCGGGCATCGTCCAGGCTTTGATGGACAAATTCGCCAAGCTGACCGGCCGCCAGTATAAGCTGTTCGAGTACTACGGTCATCCCGAAGCCGAGCAGGTCATCGTAATCATGGGTTCCGGCGTCTCCGTCGTGCGCGGCGCTCTGGACAAGATGGTTGCCGAAGGCCGCAAGGTCGGCGTAGTCGTTTCCCGCCTGTATCGTCCCTTCGATTACAAGGCTTTCGTTGCCGCCCTGCCCGCCAGCGTTAAGTGCATCGGCGTTCTGGACCGCACCAAAGAGCCCGGCAGCGCCGGCGAGCCTCTGCTCCAGGATGTTCAGACTGCGGTCATGCAGGCCATGGAAGACGGCGATGCTCCCTTCGCCAAAATGCCCCGCGTGGTCGGCGGCCGTTATGGTCTCGGCTCCAAGGACTTCACCCCCGCCATGGTCGTCGGCGTTTACGACGAGCTGGCTAAGGAGAAGCCCATGCGCGGCTTCACCGTGGGCATCAACGACGATGTTACCCACACCAGCATTGCCTACGATCCCTCCAACGAGAGCGAGCCTGAAGGCGCCGTCTGCTGCATGTTCTACGGTTTAGGTTCCGACGGTACCGTGGGTGCCAACAAGAACTCCATCAAGATCATCGGCCACGACACCCCCAACTACGCCCAGGGCTACTTCGTATACGACTCCAAGAAGTCCGGCGGCATCACCACCTCCCACCTGCGCTTCGGTCCCAAGCCCATCGACGCTCCCTTCCTCATCCAGAAGGCTGACTTCATCGGTGTGCACATGTTCGAGTTCATCGAGCGCTACGATGTACTGGCTCAGGCCAACGATGGCGGCGTATTCCTGCTCAACAGCCCCTTCAGCAAAGACGAGGTCTGGGAACAGCTGCCCTGCGATGTGCAGAAGGCCATCATCGATAAGCACCTGAAATTCTACGTCATCGACGCTCTGACCGTAGCTCAGAACGCCGGCATGGGCACCCGCATCAACACCGTCATGCAGGCCGCCTTCTTCGCTATCTCCGGCGTGCTTCCCAAGGATGAAGCTATCGCCAAGATCAAAGAGAGCATCAAGAAGACCTACATGAAGAAGGGTCAGGCTGTTGTCGACAAGAACTTCGCCGCCGTCGACGCTTCCCTCGACAACCTGTTCCAGGTCGAAACCGAAGGCCGCGAGATCAACGGCCATGCCAAGCACGCCCTGGTTCCCGATCAGGCTCCTAAGTTCGTCAAAGAGATCACCGCGGTTATGTTCGCCGAAAAGGGCAACGAGCTGCCCGTCAGCGCTATCCCCAACGATGGTACCTGGCCCACCGCCACCACCCAGTGGGAGAAGCGCAATCTCGCCGCCGAAGTGCCTACCTGGAACCCGACCTCCTGCCTGCAGTGCGGTCAGTGCGTCACGGTTTGCCCTCACGCCGCTATCCGTTCCAAGGTCGCTCCCGCTGAGATGATCGAGAAAGCCCCCGAGGGCTTCAAGTCCATCGATGCCAAGGGCTTTGCCGAGCTGAAGGGTCAGAAATACACCCTGCAGATTTCCGTCGAGGACTGCACCGGCTGCAAGCTCTGCCTGACCAACTGCCCCGCCAACGCCAACGAGAAGCTCGCCGACGCTCTGACCATGGAGCCTCAGCGTCCTCAGCGCGAATCCGGTCACAACAACTGGCAGTTCTTCGTCAACGAGCTGCCCGATGAGCCGGTTATGGAAGGCCACATCAAGCGCAACAGCATCAAGAACGTACAGCTGCTGCGTCCTCTCTTCGAGTTCTCCGGCGCCTGCGCCGGCTGCGGCGAGACTCCTTACGTTAAGATGGTCAGCCAGCTGTTCGGCGATCGCGCTATCATCGCCAACGCCACCGGCTGCTCCTCCATCTACGGCGGCAACCTGCCCACCACTCCTTGGTGCGTAGACAGAAACGGCCGCGGTCCCGCTTGGGCCAACTCCCTATTCGAGGATAACGCCGAGTTCGGTCTGGGTATGCGCATCGCCGTCGATCACGAGGCTCGCTACGCCCGCCAGCTCCTGGCCGAGATCAAAGAGAAGAACTGCGGCAAGTTCGATGAAGAGCTCATCGATGCCCTCATGAAAGAGGAGACCGCCGAGCCCGAGACCATCGCCAAGCGCCGCGAGCTGCTGGCCAAGCTGGCCGAGACCCTCAAAGGCATCGACTGCGAGAAAGCCCGCGAGCTGGAGTCCGTTATGGACGCCCTCATTCCTCGCTCCGTGTGGATCATGGGCGGCGACGGCTGGGCCTACGACATCGGCTACGGCGGTGTGGACCACGTTTTGGCCCAGGGTCAGAACGTCAACATCCTGGTGCTCGACACCGAGGTCTACTCCAACACCGGCGGCCAGGCTTCCAAGGCTACCCCTCTGGGCGCTGTGGCCCGCTTTGCCGCATCCGGCAAGAAGCTGCCTAAGAAAGACCTGGGCATGATCGCCATGTCCTATGGCAACATCTATGTGG
>JAFSXO010000212.1 GCA_017444045.1 bacterium
CGTACAAGTTAGCACACAATACGCGTTAAACCTCGATTCTCCCACCAACTTAGGCCACCCCCTCTGTCGCAGTCGCGACATCTCCCCCTGCCATCCTTTAGGGGTAGCTATAATGGGGATCTATTGGCCCATTGCTTAACTAAACGACATTGACTTAAGGTTCAATGGCATTGGCTCTGATTTAAGTTAACGATACTAGGGATTAAGCAAACAAAGCTTATTTAAATATAATAGTACGCAAAAAAAAATCTTTCAAGCAACAGCGATGTCATTAGCTTAACGCAAGCAAAGGACATTGCAAGCAACAGAACGTGAACATCAAGCCAAAGCAAATCTCTCCTTTAGCGAATTCCTATATTCACCGATATCCAAATGAAGCCCAGCTACACCGCTTTGTATTGCCGCTTCGGCCACAGCAGACGCCACCCACAGTGGCACGCGCGGATCAGCAGCCTTGGGCAGCAGATAATCGCGCCCAAATACAAGCTCGCTCCCCCCTAAACGGTCCTTGATGTCTTCAGGGACAGCCTCTCTAGCTAATGCCGACAAAGCATAGCTGGCCGCTGTTTTCATCGCTTCGTTGATGCAAGAGGCGCGCACATCCAAGGCTCCGCGGAATATGCCGGGGAAGCCCAGCACGTTGTTTATCTGATTAGGATAATCCGAACGCCCCGTACCCACGATAACGTCAGGCCGCGCCGCTTTGGCATCGGCGTACGCAATCTCTGGATAAGGATTGGCCATGGCCATAACCAAAGGATTTGCGGCCATAGAGCGCACCATATCAGCAGTGACCACATTGCCCACCGACAGCCCGATAAAACAGTCAGCCCCCTGCATGGCTTCCTCTAGCCTGCGCAGAGAGGTTGTCCGCGCAAACTTCCGCTGGTGCGGGAGCAGTGGCACACGCCCCGCATAAAGCACACCATACTCATCGCAGACCGTGATATTCTCCAATCGCACACCTATATTTAAAAGCATCTCCATGCAGGCTGTTGCCGCCGCTCCGGCCCCTGAGAAAACAACCTTAGCGCCTTCCGCGGATTTACCCACCAAACGCATAGCATTTATAAAGGCTGCCCCCAGCACCACCGCGGTCCCATGCTGATCATCGTGAAAGACGGGGATGTGCATAGCCTCCTGCAGACGGCGCTCAATATAAAAGCAATCCGGAGAGCTTATATCCTCTAGATTAATTCCGCCAAAGGTTGGCTCTAAAGAGCGCACAATATCGACAAACCGCTCGGGATCGGCACAGTCGATTTCCAAATCAAAAACATTTATGTCGGCAAATCTTTTAAATAGCTGCCCTTTGCCTTCCATAACAGGCTTAGAAGCTGTCGGACCGCAGTTGCCCAGCCCCAGAACGGCAGTACCGTTGCTAACAACAGCCACCAGGTTACCCCTGGTCGTATAGTCATAGCTCTTGCTCGCGTCTTCCTTAATTTCTAGCACCGGAGCTGCGACGCCGGGCGTATAGGCCAAGCTCAGATCCTCTGAAGAAGCCAGCGGCTTACTGGAATTGACCGCAACCTTACCAGGAGATCTGCCTCCATGGTAAGCTAAGGCACGTCTAAATAGAATATCATCGTGGTTCATTTAAATTAATATGCCAGCCTAACAATCAGTGTCGTTTAGTCAATGTCTTTATAGCATATCTGCGCTTCACCAGCAACAGCGGCGGCACTGCTTCACCACGCTCAAATGTGTCTTGCGCGAAACCGGTTGTACGCATTACTCAGCTAACAATACCCACGAATGATACCATCACGAGCTTTACAAAATGACACGCCTAAAGATTTACTTAACTCTAAAGGTAATATAATGAATGCGATAAATAAATAATATGTGTTAGTGTGTCATCAAGCACACGGAGATGATGCGAGCTTGAGAACCGCCAACGCCAGATATTTGACTGTGTAAGGTGACCAAAGTGATTCCGAAGAATCTGGGTGCATACGAATTGCAAGACGAGCTGGGCAAGGGGCCCTCAGCTACCGTTTTCCAGGCCATCAATAGAACGACAAAGAAACAGGTCGCTCTAAAAGTCTTTGATGAATCTCTCCAGCAAAACAGCGAGGTGCTCAAAGCACTGCATCGCGCTGTAGTAATTTCCTCAAGCCTAGAGCATCAGAATGCCGCCAGAGTGTACGACATAGACAACGACAGCGCAACTGGCTATCACTTTATCGCCATGGAGTTCGTCGACGGCGTAGCCCTGCGGGCTTTACTGGAGCATTATAAAAAGTTCGAATTCACCCAAGCCTGCCGCATCGTCCAAGCGGTTGCGGTGGGCTTAGCACATGCGCACCGCAACGGCATTTACCATGGCGGCCTAATCCCTGAAAACGTCGTCATCGAAAAACAGACAGGACGCGTAGTCGTCACCGACTTCGGCGTATCAGGTGTGCTGGCAGCGCACAACCCCGCCTTAGCAGAGAACCCTAAACGCGTTGGCTTCCACGCTCCTGAATGGAACGGAGAAAATGCCGATGCTGCGGGAGATATCTTTTCGCTAGGCGCGCTGCTCTATCATTTGCTCACCGGAGAATACCCCGCTAAGGGTATGGTTTCTTCTCCTGGGCCGGCCCTGCCGCAAATGCCCCGTCTGCGCTCTTTAATACCGAATCTGCCCGTATGGTTAGAGACCTTAGTAGCTCGCTGTATGACCGCCGATCCTCTGGAGCGCATAACTAACGCAGATGACATCGTCGACGAGCTAGAGGTTGGCTTAGATTCTAAGGAAGAGGAAGTCGCCAAACCGCAGCGAGAGCATTTCAGCCCCCCGGCCATGTCAGACAGCATGTCGGCCGCAGCCACAACCAATCTAGGCAACACCAGCCTATTGCGCAACAAGACCGCTGGCGGTACGCTGGGTCTCTTAATGCGCAATCGCAAGCTTCCCAACACTCCCGACGCCTCGGTACAGAATGCCGAAAAGCGCTTGTTGGAATGGAATTTTGAGAAAGGAGGCTCGGCCACCCATCGCAGTTCACGCCGCAGCCAGGGAAGCTCCACGGATCTGCCCTCACTTGCCAAGCCCACTACTCAGCTAGGTCCCGACAGCGCAGTCCAGTCGCCGCCAGCACTAGAATTAGGACAGTCCCGAACGACTTCAAAGCTTTCAGCATCTTTAGGAACCAGCGCCGATCCGCGTCAGCCAGAGCCAGGCTTGCAGTCCCCTGCCCTTAAGCTAGAGGCTCAGCCTACTCATCAGGCCGCTTCCAATGCTCCTGGGTCTGCGCAAGCTGGCTCCGCACAGCCTAACAAGCTGTCCCTGAATCAGGCTCCCTTGGGCGTCCCCGGGAATCAGCCATTTTCAGGATCTTCTTCAGCTGTATTAGGAAGCGCCAGCGCCAATCAGCCCCAAACGCCACCGCAGCCTGGCAATGCTCCGGCAAACCAACAGCCAGCGCCCAATTTATCTTTGGCTAAAGGCGTATCGCAGCATCCTGGACTGGCCCCACTGCCGCCTCCTAGCAACGATGCGCGCCGCAGCAGCCAAGCTCAGGGTATGAGACCCTCTGGCAATATTGGCAATACTACTGCGGGTGGGATGAATCCACAGAGCCGTCGGATTGACACAGGGCATCCTTCTGGCGAGGGTGGCCGGCCTGCTCCAAACACTCCTCCGAACGCCTCGTTTAACGGCTCAGGCGAACGCTCCTCAGACAGGCGCGGTATGGGCGGTCCTGGCCGTCCCGAGTCAGGACGTCCTCCTCAGGGCCGACCAGAGCCAGGAAGACCCGAGCAGGAACGTCAGCAGCAGGGTCGTTCCGAATTTGGCGGATCTATGTCCATCCCCTCAAAACAGGCATCTGAGAATGGCGACTTCCAGCCCGTTCTGACATCTGCGCCTGCAAGCAGCACTCCACCGAGCGCCGAAGACAGCAAATCAACCACAATGAGGGGCAAGTTTGGAGAATTTAACCGCTCCGGAGACCGTCCCCGTGCCGAGGCCCGCGTAAGCCAAGGCAAATTCAAGGGCGGCAACCCAGAACGCGTGGCTCAGCCTGGCGAACAGCCCCGCCTGCCTTCCAGTCCCATTCCCTTTGACAGCAATATGCAGATGACCGACGGCACCATCAAGGTGTCCGCTAAGCCCAATAAGCCCGAGAAGAGCTCCAGCAAGGGCGTTGGCGGCTGGCTAATTGCCGCGCTGCTTATTCTCATGCTGGGCGGCGGCGCAGCGGCCTATGTCTTACTCTTCGCCACTCCAAAGGGAACGGTCCACCTAGAAGTAAGCAACGGCAACAGCGGTACCTTTACCGTATCTGCCGACGGTGGAAGCGGCCGAGCTTTGGCCCAGGGTGATTTTGTCGAAGGCAAAGCCGACATTAAGGTTCCTATAAACAAAAGCGTAGTCGTTCATCTCGCTTCCCAAGGATACGAGAACAAAGACGTGCCGTATACCTTACAGGAGAATGCGACTAATCCAGTCATTTCCGCCTCCATGACAGGACTGCCGGCTGGATTAACGGTTTCCATTTCGGGCAAGGGCCTGCAGAAGCAGGGCAAGATTCGCCTCGTCGCCAACGGCAAGGAAATCGCCTCGCAGATGACCACAGATTTCAACGCCTCATTCAAGAACGTTCCCAGCGGCGTCGACTTAGTAGCCATCGCCGAGGTTCCCGGCTATCTCACCGAAAAGCAGAACGTTAAAATCGATCCCGCTATAGGCCAGGGTTCCGCTATATGCCAACTGGTAAGCGACAGAGGAACCCTGCAGGTTACCGCTGCTGGTGTAGGCGTATCCGGCACGAGCATTCCCGTAAAGATTCTCGACGGCAACAAACAGATAGCCACGCTAAAGCTAGCCGATGGCGTGGGCAAAACCGAAGTGCCTGTAGGCAAAAAGCTGACGATAAAGATAGCGTCCGATGCTTTTGACGCGGCTCCAGTCAGCACCACTCTCACCAGAGACAATCCCAGCGCCAACGTGCGTTTAGATGTCCAGGTGGCCATGAAGCTAACGATTAAGACCAGCCCATACGCTTCTATATCGGTAGACGGAATTAAGGTCGGCAAGTGCGACGGAAATGGCAGCTACACGCTGACCAAGAAGCACCTCGACATTGGCAACACCTACACCATAAGCGCCAGCAAGGACGGCTACAATTCAGCCAGCACCAAGGTTACCGCCAAACCCGGCAGCAACAGCACAAGTCTGGCGCTCACCCCTATTCCGGTGGAAGTCTCCGCTCCGGCACCTTCGTACAGTAGCTCTAGCTCATACAGCAGCAGCTATTCCAGCGGCGGCAGCAGCTACTCTAGCAGCTATTCCGCCCCAGCTCCCGCTCCGGCGCCCGCCCCAGCTCCTGCGAGCGGCGGCGGAGGCAGCTATGGTGGATTTGGAGGCTTAAGCGGCGACAACTAACAGTCTATAGCTAAACGCTCCTAACTGAATATATCTCTTGCATTAGGGGAATACCGATGAAATCAGTGTTCCCCTATTTTTTTATTTTTTACAATGCTATTTAGTTAAGTATTCGTTCCGCACGTAGGCAAGCCCAGAGAGACACACAACAGTACGAAAAAGAAGGTAATAAAGCTGTCGCTTAGAATTTTATTTAGTTATGGATAAACAACTTATTTCACAGGCATTTAAGGATCGCAGCCTTTTGCCTCAAGCCAAAGATGCGGTATTTGCAACTATAGAAGCCCTGGATAAGGGAAAAATACGCGTCGCTGAAAAAGACGGCGACAAGTGGACTGTCAACACCTGGGTCAAAGAAGCCATCCTGCTTTACTTCTCCCTCACCAAAATGGAGACGTGGGATGTTGGCTTTATGCAGTACCGCGATTTAATTCCGGTTAAAAGGGATTTAGAGAGCGCTGGAATCCGCGTTGTTCCTCCGGCGATAGCCCGTTACGGTTCGTTCCTGGAGCCAGGGGCAATTATGATGCCCAGCTATGTCAATATAGGAGCGTACATAGGCGCCTCTTCGATGATCGATATATACGCCGCGGTTGGCAGTTGCGCCCAGATTGGCTGCAATGTTCATATTGCTGCCGGCGCCGTTATCGGAGGCGTTCTAGAGCCGGCTGTTGCCTCGCCTGTTATTATCGAGGACGGCTGCTTCATTGGCTCCCACTCCCTGGTACTGGAAGGAGCGCACATCGGCGAAGAGGCCGTATTAGGTGCCAATGTAACCATAACGGCATCGACCCGCATAGTAGATGTAACCAAGCCCGAGCCGGTTATAACCCGCGGATATGTTCCGCCGCGCTCGGTGGTAATATCTGGGACCATGCCCAAGCGCTTTGAAGCCGGAACTTTCAATATTCCCTGCTCGCTAATTATCGGCAAACGCAAAGAATCCACCGACCGCCGCACCAGTCTTAACGAAGCTTTGCGCACCTTTGGAGTGCAAGTGTGATGAATCTACTGCAGCAAACCTTAGAGCTGGTGCAAATACCCAGCCAGACTGGCTACGAAGAAGCTATCTGCAACTATTTAGAGCAATGGTGCAAAAACAGCTTGGCAGGTGTCCCCTTTGTCAGACAGCGCCACAGCTTAGTTGTTTACCCTCCGCAGATCGATGGGCGCCCAACAATAGGCTTAGTAGGCCATATTGATACGGTTCCCTGTTCCCCCAGCCAGCCTTTAGAGATCCAAAAGGGCCGGCTGTACGGATGCGGAGCCAGTGACATGAAGGGCGGCATAACCCTAATGATGGAAGCCCTGCAGGAGTGGGAGAACCTGCCCTGCAACCTGGTTGGTATTTTTTATGACCGCGAAGAAGGTCCAGACAAAGATAACGGCATGCGTACGCTTATCGATGAGCTACCCCCCATGGACTTTGCCATCGTCCTAGAGCCGACCAACAACTGTATAGAAGCAGGCTGCATGGGAGGCGTCCACGCTACAGTTACCTTCGAAGGCAAGCGCGCCCATTCAGCTCATCCCTGGCAAGGGCAGAATGCTATCTACCGGGCTTTGCCGGTACTCGCCAAGCTGCGCGACAGGCCGCGCCAAGAGGTAATAGTCGACGGGCTGACCTTTTACGAGGTAATCACCGCGACCATGGCGCGCACCGAAAACGCCGCCAACATAGTGCCAGATAAATTCATAGTCAACGTCAATATGCGTTTTGCCCCTGGGCACACTGAGGTTAACGCCATTCACGAGCTGACCAACCTTGTCGGCGATTTGGCAACTATTGAAGTGCGCGACGTATGCAACGCTGGCAAAGTGTGCATCGGCAACCCTCTGATTCAGAAATGGATTGATAAATGCGGCTTAATCGTCAACCCCAAACAGGCCTGGACGGATTTAGCGCGCCTAACAGCCCACGGAATTGACGCCGTGAACTTCGGTCCGGGCGATCCCTCGCGGGCCCATCAGGCTGTAGAATGGATCGATGAAGCGGCGCTTATCAAAGGCCACGAGCTGCTATTTACATTCCTGAGGGACATTTGCAAATCCGAAGACCCGCAAGTATAAAACGTGGCAGCATTTTTGAGATTTAGCTAATCGCTATTTTTTTAGCGTGGCACTTTTTGTGCATTTATTCAATATGCTTTGATTTATTAAGGAGTTTTATAGCTCATGAAGGCTTCTGAAATACGTCAGTCGTTCTTAGACTTCTTCGCTGAGCAACAGCACCAGATCGTGCCCAGCGCCCCAGTTTTTTCCAACGATGACCCTACTCTAATGTTCACAAATGCGGGCATGAATCAGTTTAAGCCCTACGTCCTCGGGCAGGCTACACCGCAGAATCAGCGCGTAGCAGATTCGCAGAAATGCATCCGCGTGTCGGGCAAGCACAACGACCTGGAAGAAGTGGGACACGACACCTACCATCACACCATGTTCGAGATGCTGGGCAACTGGTCGTTCGGCGATTACTACAAAAAAGAGGCCATTACCTGGGCCTGGGAGCTGCTGACCAAGCGCTGGAATATCCCCAAGAACCGCCTTTACGCCACCGTTTTCGGCGGCGACGCTGAAAAAGGGCTGCCCGCCGATGAAGAGGCAGAAAAGCTTTGGGCTGAATGCACCGATATCGACCCCACCCACATTAAGCGCTTCGGAGCCAAGGATAACTTCTGGATGATGGGCGAGGTCGGCCCCTGCGGTCCCTGCTCGGAAATACACATTGACCTAACTCCCGACTGCAGTGGCGGAGACCTAGTGAACAGCGATTCGCCCTTAGCGATTGAGCTATGGAATCTCGTGTTTATGGAGTTTAATGCCGAGCCAGGCGGTAAACTGCGCAAGCTTCCGGCCTGCCACGTCGACACCGGCGCCGGTTTGGACCGCATCGCCGCCCTGCTGGAATGTACCAACAACTGCACAGATTTCACTAAGCCCATCTCCAACTACGATACCAGCCTATTCCAGCCAATAATTCAGGAATTGGCGCGCATGTCTGGCAAAACCTATGTTAAAGGCATCTCCAACGACGAAGCCTCCATCGCTATGCGCGTCTGCTCAGACCACCTGCGCATGGTAGCCTTCTCTATCGCCGACGGTGCCCTGCCCTCCAACGAAGGACGCGGCTACGTCATCCGCCGCATTTTACGACGCGCTATCCGCTACGGGCGCCAGCTAGGCTTAATGCAGCCGTTCATGTACAAGCTATTGCCTACCCTAATTGAGATTATGGGACAGGCCTACCCTGAACTGATTCGCGAAAAGGACAAAATTGAGCGCATCATGCGCAGCGAAGAGGTTTCCTTCCACAAGACCATCGACCGCGGCATTTCGCTGTTCGAGGAAGAAGCCGCCAAGCTGTCACCGCACGGAACCTTCCCAGGAGAGGTGGCCTTCCGCCTTTATGACACCTTCGGCTTCCCCGTCGACCTTACCGAAGTCATGGCCAAAGAGATCGGCCTTAGCGTAGACATTGAGGGCTTCCAGGCCTGCATGCAGGCTCAAAAGGAGCGCGCCCGAGCCGCCAGGGTCAAAGTTGCTGAATTAGCCGAAGATAAGGATTTGCATCTAAACCCCACCAAATTTGTCGGATACACCGTATTCGAAACTGAGGCGACCATCGAAGCGGTTATCAGCCTCGGCAAAACGCGCGGCGTGGTGCTTAACGTAACCCCATTTTACGCGGAGATGGGCGGTCAGGTTGGCGACAGCGGCGAGCTGCTCTGCCACGGCAGGAGCTACAAGGTAACCGACACCAAAAAGCGCGAAAACGTATTTATTCATATGCTAGACGCCAGTGAAGACGCTGCCGAATTAATGCCCGGAGAAACGGTTATCGCCTGCATCGACCGCAAACGGCGGCAGCAGATCGCCTGCCACCACACCGCCACCCACCTGCTGCATTATGCTCTGCGCCAGGTCTTAGGCAATGACGTCCATCAGCAGGGCTCATTGGTCGCTCCCGATCGCCTGCGCTTTGACTTCACCTTCAGCGAAGCCGTCGGCACAGAGCGCCTGCAGCAGATAGAGGATATTATCAACGCCAAGATCCAGGAGAATAACGGAGTGTCTTGGTTCGAGATAGCTTACAAGGATAAGCCCGCTTCTGTTCTGTCCTTCTTTGGCGACAAATACGGAGATGTAGTGCGCGTCATCAATACCGGAGGCCAGCAGAGCGGTGAAGTAACGGAACAGCCCGCTTACGATGGGTATTCCCAAGAGCTATGCGGCGGCACGCACGTTACCCGCACCGGCGATCTCGGTTTCTTCCGCTTCTTATCTGAAGGCGCTATTGCCGCGGGTGTACGCCGCGTAGAAGCGGCTGTAGGACAGGCAGCCCAGGAGGAGATCCGCCGCGAGCATACCCTGCTTAACGAGGCTGTAGAAAAACTCCACACCAACGCTGGCAGCCTGCTGAACCACATCGACACCATGCTGGCTCAGAAAAAGCAGCTGGAGCGCTCGCTTGAAGAGCTCAAGCAGTCCATAGCCCAGGCCAAGAGCGCCGGCCTGCTGAACAGCGCCAAGACCATCGGCGATATACCGGTCATAGCTGAGACCTTCCCCAACAGCACCAGCGAGGATCTGCGCCAAATGTCATTGGCGCTCGGCGAGAAGCAGTTTAAGGGTATCGCTATTTTGGCAGCCCCCACCAGCGACAAAGTAAGCCTCCTGGTTCTCGTAAGCGACGATTATGTAAAACAGGGATGGCATGCCGGCAAAATCATTAAAGCTATCGCCGCAGATTTAGGCGGCGGCGGAGGAGGCCGTCCTGACATGGCTCAGGCCGGAGCTAAGAATGCCGCCAAGCTTCCGGAAGTAATGGACAACATAGCCGCTTACCTAAAATAAGCTAACTAAACTAACTGCTAACTCTACCAATGGGGCTGCTGCATATAATGCGGCAGCCCCATTGACTGCTACGATGATGCTTTGCGCGATTCCAAATTGCGGCTGGTATCCCAATATTCAATCCAGGCACCGATGTGCTTAGCCCAATTTTTATGAACCAGATGGTTGGGGTGAAGCGTCATATCACCACCAACGTGAAATTTAGGCGAATCCTGTTCATACTCACGGCCATCGGTAGCAAACACACAAT
Organism: bacterium; assembly: GCA_017444045.1. Lineage (GTDB taxonomy): Bacteria > Vulcanimicrobiota > Xenobia > Xenobiales > Xenobiaceae > JAFSXO01. Next base: position 10,482 of record JAFSXO010000212.1, read on the forward strand.
AAAAGCTAGGCTTATTAGGCAGACATTCCCTGCCATACGGATCTATTCTGGCCAAATCCTGGGGAGTAGGATAATCAAGAGCCATAGTATTTTCATCTTTGTTAACCAGATTGATTACCGCAAAATCGCAGCCATACTGCGCGGCCAGTCTCCACATTCGATGAACCAATATCCAATAAAGCTTATAGGTTTCATTGTTCACATAGCAATAGCGGTTTTCTTCAGCGTAACGATGATAATCAGAATAATTGTATACACGTTTCAGTAACTTGCTAAAAGCCAAATGATTATCAAACAGCCAACGCTGACGAGTCGGAATAAACTCCATCAGTCTGCCAGTTCTGCTTAAATAGGTGCATGGATAACACCAAACTGGATGCTCTCTCTTTAAGAGCTCGCCAAAGCTCAAATCTTCATCGCTTTTATTGTTATACTGCCCATCGTCAGAGAACAGCTTGCCTAAACTTAACTCATAAGAAGCCATCAAAAATACAGGATAACGGTTGCGTCTAAAATGGTCCATTATACTGACATATAGCACTAGATCGTAGTGCTGGCTCTGCAATATTTCTCTTTCTCTCTGCAGGCACTGATATGTACTATATGCCGGCACTCCATAATTATCAAAGCTAATATCTGTGAAATGCTGATTTAGCAGCCAAGCAAACGTCTCGTTATCTTCGACACCCATACCATACGCAAAAGAGCACCCCAGCAGCAAGACCTTTTTTTTGCGCTCGCTCTGAACACACGGCCGGCTAGCCCGCGCTCCATTTATCCATATAGTATTATATATCGGCCGATCCAGCGCAAACTCATAATCCTTGACTTTCCTGCCTGGCGTATTTGTCCATCCAATATACGGATGATATAATCCATATCCCGGCCGATACTGATCTAATTTCAGTATTTTTTCTTGTACAGAACTCTCAGGAGAATAGCCCTTTACGCGCAAATACAATTCTGCAACGCTCAGAAATATTAAAACGCACAATCCGTATAGCGCGATACTCTTAAACTCTAGTCTTAACCTATTATGAGATAAGAGAGAGAAAGACATTAGCACATACATCCTCAATCAGCTATACACTCAACACTTTTGCTTCTAACGTCATTAACATAAGGACCAATGCCATTTAGTTAAGGATTCGTGGCATTGGTTCTGATAATTCATGTGAGTTAGC
>JAFSXO010000213.1 GCA_017444045.1 bacterium
CATCGTCAGAATTGAGCAAAGCCACAGCCTTGCGCTCAGCTCTGCGGCAGACTGTGCGGGCTGCGTGAAGGTGGGCCGCTAAAGGGCAGCCTCCTGGCAGGATAAAGCAGCGCTGCGGGGTCAGTATGCTCTCCAGCTGCTGGATGCGCTTTTCTAAGCGGGTAACGTGCTCTGAGCTGATGCGAAAATCAGTAGCGTTTGGGCTGGCAAAATCAGCTGCCAGCCAGAAAAGGTCATGCTGTATCTCCAGCAGCTCTGACTCTAGCTCTGAATACTCAGAGCTTTGGGCTACGGCGACGCCCAAAAACGAACTTAGCTCATCTATGTCGCCATAAGTGTCTACGCGTAAAGAGGCTTTGGATATGCGCGAGCCTCCGCATAGGGAGGTCATGCCGCTGTCTCCTGTTTTAGTGGTTATGGACATATCTTACTGTTTTAAACTGTGGGGAATATCGCGGATGACGCCAGCGATGCGCCCGACCACGCCGCTGACCTGCTGCGAATGTGAATAGGTGCGAATTTCTGGCTCCTGCTTGGCATCCTGGGTGAGCACCATATCGCCTTCTGATGCAGTCTGGTGCGGGTCGACAATAACCATATCGCCGGGCATAATGGCCTGGTCAATGTAGCGGTCAGAGCTTATGCGGTAAATCAGCGAATTGGCGGCCTGGCTGATGAAACGGCTGATGTCCAGCTGTGAAACCTGGGCGCCGAGCTGCTTGCCCGCGCTGGGCTTGGGCATGGCGGCTAACGCCTGCTCCCAATTGATAACCTCTATGGCCCTCGGCTTGGAGGGATCGCGGCTTATATAGCCTTTTTCGGTCAGGGAACGCAGGTGGCTGTGTACCGTAGAGCTGGAAGACAGATGCACTGCTTCGCAGATCTCGCGAATCGAAGGAGAAAAGCCATGCTCATGTATGTATGCATGCACGAATCTAAGTATCTGCGCCTGGCGCTCGGTAAGATGCTTAATTTTGCTGTTCCGCTGTGACATACGCTGTTTCCTGTACTGAAAAAACTGAGCCGCACGGTCATTTGGGTGACTCCGTGCGTCTCGGGTAATCATTTAGGCTATATTCTCTGTCGTTCGTGTCTGGCCGCATGAGAGCCTATTTGGATTGTAAGCCATAGGGCCGTACGCTCTGAACGGGTTAAGAATATTCATTTTATGCGCAGGTTATCCTGCTTATAATATCTGCCCGGCTTTCTTAACCTAGTCAGCCCTGCTGGTCCTGCCTAGTTGGGGCGGATGTGCCCGGCGTTCGGCTTTTGGCCGCTGTCATTTATCGTCCTTTAGCAGCTCGATAACGATATTCGGGCCAAAATAGTACAGCTTTTTGGTGGCTATTTTTTTTGGAAATGAAGGGACCTTTTGCTGCATCGCCTTTATGAGCTCTTCTCTGATGTTAGAGCTGGGAGCGTCGCAATCGTAGCCGTTGGCGTAGTATGCTAAGTCGGTATCTCTGTACATTAAGGCATAATTGGCGTTTTTTAGCAGATCGGGGTTCACATCGTGCATGTGCTCTTCAGCTAAGGGGGAGAATATGTCAAAGATGTGCGGGACTGCGCAGTGGCTGAACCCCCAGCCGTTTAGGGCGGCATAATACAAAAACGCACGCGGCTGAATGGTTGTCTGGATGGGCCTGTCGGGATGCTGATCTTCCGCTACAGCGCCCAAAAAGAGACAGCACCAGCGGCCGCCATCACTGTTTGTGTATGTATTCAGCTCAGAGATGAGCTCCTTAAATGGATACTCACCATGTATAGGCAGCTGAGGATAGCAGGGCAAAGGCAATGGCACAGGCACTGGCGATTCTATGACCTGTCGCATGGTGTACCATTGCGGGGGAGAGGTTAATGTGTGGTAGCTGGCTTGCAGCACTCCGACGGCAGCAAACAAAACTATGGGCACTATTCCCAAAATTTGGTATAGAGCAAAGCCGCAGGAGCTGATGCATACCGTATGTACCATCAGCGGGATGATATATCTGGGATCAAAAGGCGCATAGGCAAGGATGGCCATTGTTAAAGCCCAGGTGAGTACTAATTGTACCGATAACCAGCGCGTTTGCCGGCGCCATAGGCCCACTATGAGACCGATAGTGATCATTATGAGGGCTCCATAGACCCAAGTGTTCTGCGCTAGCAGATTCTTGGTTAGCACCTGCTGATACTGTACCTCTACTCCGGCCTGGTATACGGCCTTGTACCAGACTCTGTCGATGTTGCGTCCATACCAGGGACCCATAATGGTTAAGGCGGTCAGTATAGATATGGCCATATTGTCTAGAGGCGTGCGAATTTCTAGCTTCAGCCATTTTTTTGCTATGGCGTATAGCGAGGCTAGCAGAGCGAGCCAGATAGACAGGAAAAGCCAGCCTTGGACATTCTCAGGGGGGGCTAAATGATCGAAGCTGAAAGTAAAGTATTGCCCTAACGCTAAGGGTACGGACAGCGCCAGCAGCTTGAGACTGTTGCCTATGGTATCCTTAGTGCCGCTGCGCAGGGCGCCGATAATGGCTGCCAGCAGCGGAAATGCTACAAACAGGGGAAATGTCCATTTTGTCAGCATACCTAGGGCGATGGCTATTCCGCAGAAAATGCTGGGCTTCAGTTTAGAGAACGCATCGCAGTAGATGATGGCGCACAGGCCTAGAGCAACGGTGGCACAAAGCTGGAAGTCAATAAACGTCATGCGGCTGTATTCCAGCACGATTGGCGAGGTGCAGGTGGCGATAGCTGCGTATAAGCCCCCCAGCCGTCCTCCCATGTGACAGCCTAAAAGATACATGGATATGCCCAGCATGGCGATAAATGGGAACATGCCGACGATGGGCGCTTCAGGACTAAGGCCCATGCACATATAGCCGAACTCTCCCAGCTGATAGCTTAATGGAGGGTAGTGGCTGCGGTATGCCAGAAACTGAAAAACTGCCCTGTCTATGCGGACGTTGGTTATAATCTGATGGAATATGACAGACTGGTAGGCGTGTGTAGCAGCATCGGAAGCCGGAGGCTGGTTGTTGAGCTTAGCCCAATTTAAATTGTAATAGCATACTGTTATTATCAGGGCAGATAGCAGCAGGATATCTACCCAGCGCGGCAGTGCTTCGTGCGCTTTCATTATCTTTTTTAGGGAAGCGAGGAATTTTTGCATAGCTATCTTTAATGATCGGGCACTGTTTTTTAATTGGGCACTGTAAAGCTTGATTGTTCGGCGCTTTGGAGCGTAGG
>JAFSXO010000214.1 GCA_017444045.1 bacterium
GGATCGATGGTCACTTCATCGACATCGTCTGCCTCGGGCAGCACCGCAACCGTTACGGTTGAAGTGTGGACGCGCCCCGATGATTCGGTGGCCGGCACGCGCTGTACGCGGTGCACGCCGCTCTCGTATTTCATGCTCTTGTAGACATCGTGTCCCAGGATGGAGAAGCTGACTTCTTTTATGCCTCCCAGCTCTGTAGCCTGGCGGGCGATAATCTCCGAGCGCCAGCCCATCAGCTCGGCGTAATGCAGGTACATGCGGAAAAGCTCGGCGGCGAACAGCGTCGACTCGTCGCCTCCGGCGGCGGGGCGTATCTCAACGATGACGTTTTTGCCCGCATACGGATCGCGCGGCAGCAAAAGCTCCTGCAGCTCCTTTTCCAGCTGCTCCTTGCTCGCTAAGAGTTCTGTATTCTCGGCCTTGTACAGCTCCTGCATCTCGGGATCGTCTTCGGACTGCATAGCCTTGGTGTTGGCGGCCAGCTGCTCTTCGATATCGCCTAAGCGCCGCGAGCGCACAGCTACGTCCTCAATGGCTTTATGCTCCTTGGACAATTCCTGATATGCTTTAGGATCTGCCAAAATTTCGGGATTGCAGAGCTGATGCTCTAGCTCCTCGAAACGGCGCTCCATCTCTTTTAAACGGTTTAGATCCAACATACAGATACTCCCTTAAGCTTGCGGCTAGTCGGCACTGATACTGGCCCGCGAACTGTCCGATTAGCATAGCCTTAAACAGGTATAGCGTTCCGTCGCTCTTAAGGGCATCGAAACGCTATCCGAAAGCGCTGGCTATATATGCCAGCTTAACACAGTTATTTCTGATTCTTGCTCTTGCCGTAACGGCGGTTGAATTTCTCTACCTGGCCTTCGCTGGCGATATTGCGCTGTTTGCCAGTATAGAAAGGATGGCACTTGCTGCAGATTTCAACGCGCAGATTCTCAACTGTGGCTAAAGTCTCGAATTTGTTGCCACAAGTGCAACTTACGGTTGTCGCATGTAATTTAGGATGCGTCTTGCTCTTCATGGTCTTTACCTCTAACAAGCTAGCCCACTATTGCGACCCCTGGCCGAACCGTGGTCTAAAAAGCTGTCATGATACTCGCTATTTTGCGATATTGGGCATTGTAGCACAATCGTTTGCGTTTGAAAAGGGGGCTGGCAGCATATTTAGCCATACTTTAAGGTTCAGATAGCAGGTTTTCCTGTTGCCATCTGAATGGCAGGCTTTGCTGAGGCCTGATGGCCTGCCCTGGCCGGCTAACGGCGCTTGCCGCCGCTCTCGTAAAAGCGACCTAGCTTCTTGCGCCAGCCTTTTTTGCCCTTACCGCCCTGCTGGCGGCTACTATGCTCTTCGGCGGGAAGCGGTGTGTCCTGCCAGGCCTCTGTCGTTTGGGCAGCTTCGCTTTGGCTGCCGGAGAACAGCGTAGGCTCCGGCTCCGCATAATCAGCCTGGCTGCCCAGAATGTCCTCATCGTGGACAAAAATGTCTGCAGTGCTGTCATTGCTCGGTAGGATGCCGCCGTCTGGCTCGGTGTCGGGCAGCGGGCCGTTAGCTATGGAGAACGCTTTGCTGTTATCCTGCTGGTCGTCGGCTTTGTGCGCGGTGGGCAGAACCAATTCTAAGGAGCTGTGCTTTTTGGGAGAGGCTTGCTCCTGGGCGGCCGCATTCGGCTCGCTAAAGCTGGGCTTTCTGTCATCGAATACCAGCTCTAAGTTTACGCGCTTTTTTTTCTTGGCCTGCGCGTCCTCAGCGGCTGGCTGAGAGGCTTTATAGCGCTGTGTCTCCAGTATTAAGCCTGAAGAGGATAGATCCTTGAACACTGGCTCGCCGTCGCTGATCTCGCCGCCGTTTTCGGGTACACCGCTGAACAAACCAGAAACGGCGCCAATGCCCTGCATCGCCTCTGCCTCAAAGGGCTCAATGCTTACACCGGCGCTGAGGCTGGAAGCCATCGGGTTGGCCATAGGATCTGCGTATGGCTGTCGGTCGGCTGCGGGCATCATAAAGGCGGGCAGCTCTGCTTCCTCACCGTCCATCACGGCATCGCTTATCGTTACGCCTGAAAAGGCTGCGGCCTGGGCGGAAAACTGCTCTGGATATACTGCCGGCTCATTGCGCTCGGGCAGTGGCTCGGGCATGGGCTCAGTTCTCTGCACAGGCATGGGCTCAGTTCTCTGCACAGGCATGGGTTCAGTTCTCTGTACGGGCATAGGAGCGTGTGTAGGCTCTGGCATAGGCGGAGCTGGCGTATGGCTGGCGCGCTGGTCTATATTCAGCACATTGTGGAACAGATGATAACCAGCTTCCATAGCCAGTCTATAGCCTACGGCTCCCAGACCGGAGATGGTGCCCCAGCAGACTGAGCTTATAACCGATTTGTTGCGCCAGCTTTCCCGCGCCGCAATGTTGCTGACATGCACCTCTATAACTGGCACTTCCAAGGCCGCAATAGCATCGCGAAGAGCGTAAGAGGTGTGGGTGAGCGCTCCGGGATTGATGATCACGAAATTGTAATTGTCTTGGGCGTTATGCAGATGCTGCAGCAGCTCGCCTTCAAACTCTGACTGTACGGCGTCCATCTCCATGGAGAGCGATTCGGTACAGGCTCTCAGACTATCCAGCACTTCATCCAGCGTCTGGATTCCGTAAATAGCCGGCTCACGCTGCCCTAAAGTACCCATATTGGGACCGTTGAGTACCAATACCCTCAATATACTAGCCATCTGCTTTTAACCCCTAACTATCAGCAAATTAATTATCCGCTACAAACAATAATCTATATATACGCTATTAATTTAGCGTTTCCTTATTATATTGTTAATGTTATTTCATAGCTTCTGCCGCAGCTGTGCAGTCTGGCACATGAATTACTCAAGCAGCGACATAAACACCTCGTGCAGGCACGCTTCGTCTATGCCCGTTACGATTTCGGTGTCCCCCACGGCTCTTGGCAGTACC
>JAFSXO010000215.1 GCA_017444045.1 bacterium
AGCGGGTCCGGGGTTCGAGTCCCCGATGACGTACCAACGAAACTCTTTAGGCAAGGTTTGCAGAAGCCTCAGAGCTGTTGCGGGCGCTAAATGCGCGAGTGGCGAAGTTGGTAGACGCGATAGACTTAGGATCTATTGAACCTGGTTCGTGCGGGTTCGAGTCCCGCCTCGCGCACCAATCTGCAGTATCTGCCGGAGTTTGTTTGATAGGTAAAGATGCGGAAGTAGCTCAGCGGTAGAGCATAGCCTTGCCAAGGCTAGGGTCGAGAGTTCGAATCTCTTCTTCCGCTCCAACTTACTAAGAGTAGCGCCTTAGTGTGGTAAGTGCAAAAAAGTGAATAAAGATGCGGAAGTAGCTCAGCGGTAGAGCATAGCCTTGCCAAGGCTAGGGTCGAGAGTTCGAATCTCTTCTTCCGCTCCAGCATTATTTTGAGGGGCTACCTGTGAGTTGCTCCTTTTTTTTTGCAACAAAAACCTTTTGCAACGTTAGCATGTTGCTGTATGTCTGTGCCATCGCGCACCGATGCATAATATTATAGCTCTAGCTGCCATGCCAGCTTCTAGTGGAGGGACAATGCAGGTTAAAATTACAGAAGAATCCCCAATTCTGCGCGCTTTTGAAATTACGGTCGATGCCGATCGCGTAGAAAAGGCTTATAGCAAAGCTTTTAAAGAGGCTTTACATCATCTGGCTTTGCCCGGTTTCCGTCGGGGCAAAGTGCCTGCTTATTTGGGCCGCAAGCACATCAGCAATCAGATGCTTAATGCTCAGGTATCTGAAGATATCGTGCCTGAAGCGTATTTGGAAGCTCTGGAGCAGGAGAATATCCGTCCCGTATCTCCTCCTAAATATGAACTGATTAAAATTGAGCGCGGCGAAAACCTGGTATTCAAGGTGACCTTCGAGGTTATCCCTGCGCTTGAGATCAAGGATTATAAGGGCATCGAGCTTACCCAGGCGCGGCAAGAGATCTCCGATGAGGATGTCGAAGCGGTGATCGATAATCTGCGCAACGAGCGTTCCGTGCTGGTCGACGGCGAAAAGGATCGCGCTCTGCAGGAAGGCGATATGGCCTTCGTCGATTTCGAGAGCTTTGAGGATGGCAAGCCTATGGAGCAGGGCAGTGGCAAGAACTACCCCATGGACATGAATCCCAAGCGCTTTGTCCCCGGTTTCCTCGATAATCTTTTGGGCAAAAAGGTGGGCGATGAAGCTCATTTCGATGTCGATTTCCCCGAAGACTATGCGCCGGCCTTGGCGGGCAAGCACGTTCACTTTGATTTTAAGATTGTCGGCCTGAAGGTGCGTCAGATCCCTGAGTTTAATGACGAATTTGTTAAGCAGGTCTCCGATGCCGCAAACGTTGAAGAGTTCCGCAACAGAGTTAAAGAGAACATGAAGGCTCGGGCTCAGAGTATCGCCGATCAGAGCATAGCTGAAAAGATCTATGTAAAGATTAGCGAGCAGGTGCCCGGTGAGATGGTTCCGGGCGGCTTGGTGCGTCTGCATGCCAGCGTATATGCTAACAATATCCGCAACGAGGTAATGGCTCGCCGTCAGCGGGTTGAGGATTGGCTCAAAGAGAACAATCTGACCGCTGAAGACTGGCAGAGGCGTTTAGCGGCTATCGGCTTCGGCGAAGCCCGCATGGAGATCATCGTGCGCCTTATCGCCGATTTAGAGAATATCGACGTGAGCGATGAGGATGTCGAAGAGGTTGTCGCCGAAGAGGCCAAGAGAATCCGCCAGTCGCAGGCTTATGTCTGGAATCACATGGAAAAGAGCGGCACCTTGGAGCTGCTTCGCTATAGTATTCTTCGCGATAAGGTAACGAGAATGCTGGTAGATTCCGCCAAAGTCACCTATTGCGCTCCTGGCGAGGAGCCTGCTGAAGAGGCCGCCGAAGCTGCCGAAGAGAAAGCTGAAGGCGAAAAGGCCGAAGCTGAAACCGCCGAAAAGTGCTGCGAGTGTGCTGAAGGTGAGAAAAAAGACGATTGCGGCTGCGAGTGCCATAACTAAGCATTAAGCGCGATCGCGTTGGGGCAATACTGAGTAAGTCAGTATTGCCTTTTTTTTATAGCTGGTGCGGCGCAAATCCGCTTTTAAACATAACAACGGTTAAAGCTAGCGATTAGCTAACCTGACAAAATCCTAACTCCCCCTAAATATGTTGGCTGATTGGTGGAAATCTGACATTAAAAGCAGGCATAAAACCTGCGAAGGCGTATAGTTATCTTTTGGTATACAGTGCTATTTGAGTAGCTCGGAGGAATTCATGGGTATTTATAGAGCAGGACGGCGGGATTATTCAGGCGACTGGTCGTGCGCAGACTGGACCGGCAGGAGCAATAGGGTGAATAACTCTATTATTCCTATTGTTATCGAGCAGACCGCCCGCGGCGAGCGCTCTTACGATATTTATTCTCGTCTGCTAAAAAATCGCATCGTTTTTTTGGGCGATGAAGTAAGCGATGCTCTAAGCAATTTGGTTATCGCTCAGCTGCTGTTCTTAGAGCAGGAGGATCCCGATAAGGACATTGATCTGTATATTAATAGTCCTGGCGGGTCGGTTTCGGCCGGTTTAGCAATATATGACTGTATGCAGCTTATTAAACCCGATGTGTCAACTATTTGTATAGGTATGGCTGCCAGCGCCGCGGCCTTGCTGCTGTGCGGCGGTGCCGAGGGCAAGCGCTTTGCCCTGCCTTATTCGCGGATCATGATACATCAGCCCTGGATGGGCGGCGTAAGCGGCCAGGCAACCGATATCGATATTCAGGCCCGCGAGATTTTGCAGATTCGCGAAGATACTAACCGCATTTTGGCCAAGCACTCCGGCCAGACTTATGAACAGATATGTTTGGATACCGAGCGAGACAATTATATGTCCGCCTCAGAGGCGGTCTCTTATGGCCTAATAGACAAAATAATCAGCCGCGAAGAACGCTAAGCCTTACGCGCAGGCGATTCTTTGGCTGTGTTTCTGGTATTCATTTTATTAAGCTAATGGCATTGGGCTGGAGGATAACTAATGTTTCGGTTCGGCGACGATCGAGGAAATAGAAAATGCTCATTTTGCGGCAACGGCGAGGACGAGGTTACTCGGCTTTTGGCGGGTCCCGGCGTCTATATTTGTGCCGACTGCGTGGAAATGTGCAGCGAGATTCTGAATGAAGAGAATAAGAACAATAATTCCCCCTCTTTCGGCGATCTTCTCAAGCCAAAGGATATAGTTGAAGTCCTCAATGAGTATGTGATTGGGCAGATGCGGGCTAAAAAAGCTCTGGCCGTCGCTGTGTATAACCATTACAAGCGCATACGCTCTGCCGATGCGGGCGCGTCGTCAGGCGATGTGGAGCTGCAGAAGAGCAATGTTCTGCTGATAGGCCCTACCGGAAGCGGCAAAACCTATTTGGCGCAGTGCCTGGCTAAGCTTATGAAGGTGCCTTTGGCTTTGACCGACGCTACCGCCCTTACCGAAGCCGGCTATGTAGGCGAAGATGTCGAAAACATTCTGCTTAAATTGGTGCAGGCTGCCGACTATAACATAACCGAGGCGCAGAAGGGTATAATCTTTATCGACGAGATCGATAAAATCGCCCGCAAATCAGAGAATGTGTCCATCACCAGAGATGTGTCCGGCGAAGGCGTGCAGCAGGCTCTGCTGAAAATTTTAGAGGGCACTGTAGCCAATGTGCCGCCTCAGGGCGGGCGCAAGCATCCCCATCAGGAGTTTCTGCCGGTCGACACCACCAATGTGCTGTTTATCTGCAGCGGCGCCTTCGATGGTCTCAGCCAGATTATCGAGCAGCGCGTATCGGAGCAGTCCCTGGGCTTCAGGGCTAATATTGAGAGCCGCAAGGAGCGCCAGGTGGGCGAGCTGCTGTCGCAGGTTATGCCCGAGGATTTGCTAAAATTTGGGCTTATTCCCGAGTTTATCGGACGCCTGCCGGTGGTGGTAACTCTGGACGAGCTAGATGAGGAAGCTCTGGTCAGCATTCTCACCGAGCCTAAGAACGCTCTGGTCAAGCAGTATCAGAAGATACTCAGCATGGACGGCGTAGAGCTGGTCTTTACTAAAGAGGCGGTATTGGCTGTTGCCAAGGAGGCCAAGGAGCGCAAGACCGGAGCCAGAGCTTTGCGCAGCATCATTGAAGACGCCATGCTCGAGCTAATGTATCAGCTTCCCTCTGCCAAGGGCGCTAAACGCTGCATAGTTGACGAGCGGGTTATCGCTGGCGAGGCAGATGCTAAAATCGTCTATGAAGAAGAAGCCGATGACGGTGCCGCAGCGGAGGAGCCTGATAGCTCTGCCGAGCAAAAGCCGGCGGCAGTTGGTTTGGGCAAGAAAGTGGGCAAGAAAGGAAAAAGCTGACGCTTCTGCCTTGGCAGATAAGCTGTCTTGATGAATGAGAGATCGTATGACTGATTTAGGCGAGGTTATCATTGAGAATCTGCATACTTTAGAGGGTGCGTTCCCCGGCGCTCAGCTTATGCGTGCGGTTGCCTTGCCCTCAAGCGGCCCTTCAGCGGTTATTATGCCGCGCGGCTTTGATCATCTAAAGGATGCGTCGGCGCCGAAATCGCGCCCAGTTATTCCTGCGTTTTTGGCAGATATAGACGGCCGCGCCGTGCGACTGGAGTTCTCGCCTGCACCGTCTCCCGATGTCTGGTGGCTTAATGTGTTTAGCGGAGTCGTTAGCTGCCCCTGCTGCTTTGCTATAACCGGCAGGGCAACGCTGCCCTGGTTCCAGCGTTGCCTGGAAACGGCTGCGGTTGAGGAGTTCACGCTCGCTTCCTGGAAGGCGGGGGCAGACTATATACTGACCAGCGCCGAAAGCGCCCGAGCAAAAGCCCTATTTTCGTCCGCTGAGCGCTGTGCCGAGCTTCAGGAGTTGGGCAGCTTTGTGCATCTGGCGGTTGCCCCTCGCTTTGCCCGTTTAGTTCGCGAGGTAAGCAGCCCAGACGCGGTAACCGCGGAGAAGCTGCGGGAAGAGATGGAGCTGTGGGCTGGCTTTGTTAAGCGCATGGAAGGCTGGTTGGCAGAGGCAGACGGCGTTGTCCCGGCGCAGTAAGCTGTCGCCTGCAATAGCTGCCTGGCTGGTGGCCGCTGGTCTGGGACTGTTCTCGGCAGGCGGAGCCTGGGCCGATAGCGGCGAATGTGGCGCGGCAGCCGCGAGCGGAGGGCCTTTAATCGGCCAGCAGGATAAGCCTGCAGCTTCGGCGCAGCTTTTTGACTGGGAGATTGCCCAGCTTTTGAACGAAGGCATTGAGTACCAGCGCAAGGGGGAATTGGAAACCGCCATAGCTCTGTATGAGCGCTGCCGCCAGTACGATGCGCGGCGGATAGAGGTTCTTCCCTACTTGGCTTTGGCCCTCGATCAGCAGGGCAGGCCTGCCGAAGCCTGTGGCCTGTACGAGGAATACCTGGCCCAGGAGCCTGACGATGATTTAGTGCGCTACAACAGCGCGGTGGCCTGGGCGCATGCCGGCGATTATGTCCGGGCGCTTGCGCAGGCTGAGCCTTTGCTGGAGCGCGTGTCCGCGGAGCCTGTATATACGCTGCTAGGGGTGGCCTGTATGCGTTTAGGCGATAGCGATAACGCTCTGAAGTACCTTAGAATAGCGTCTGATATGCAGCCGCAGCGGGCCGAAGCGCTCAGCAATTTGGGGGCAGCCTATCTCAGAGCGGGCGAGTTGGAGGCTGCCAGCAGCTGTCTGGCCAAAGCTCTGCAGCTAGACCCGCGCAATGGGGCGGTGCTCAACAATGCGGGCGTGGTGCTCGATGCCAAGGGGCGGCGCCAGCTGGCGGAGCTGGCCTTCAGAGAGGCGGCTAAGCTGGGCGTAAGAAATGCCGAGATAAACGAGCAGGTGATAGCCAGGGCGCTAAATAAGGCCGATTCCGAAGCAGCGGCCCGCTTTGCCGATAAGTATAACGATATCGGCCAGGCCCGCCTGCTCTATGTTCTGGCGCTTTTGTCCGAAGGCCGCCAGCGCGAAGCCGCCTACGAATTGGAGGGCTGGCAGAAGGAGCATGAGGAGGCCGACGACAGCTGCGCCTATCTGGGCAGCATTTATTATCAGATGGGACTGTACGAGCCTGCTCTGGAGCAGTATAAGCGCTGGCTGGAGCTGCAGGATAGCGCTGCCGCGCATTACAACGCTTCGCTGTGCTTAGCTGGGCTGCAGCGGTATGATGAGGCCGAAGCCGAGGCGCGCAGGGCCTACGATATGAATCCGCAAAGCCCGGAGTTTATCTACAATTTAGCCCGCCGCAGCGCCGCGCTGGGGCACAATGAAGAAGCCAGCGCGCTATATGCACGGCTGGCTAGAGAGTACCCCGATTTTATAGACGGACTAAGCGCCGGCGCGCCAGCTAGCCATTAGGGCTTAATTATAGCCGCATATCGGATTCGTAGGCAACGTTGTGCGCGCTTTCGGCTTCGTTGCTGGTGCTCTCGTCTGGCGACTGAATGCCTTCGGAGTCGATGTGGCGTTTCATTTTGGCCTGCTTGGCGACTCGGCAGGTGCTGATGTCGTGCTTTTCGCAGGTGCAAATAGCCTCGGGGTTGGTGTGGCAGTAAATATCCTCGAAAGCGGTAAACTGGTTTCGGCCGTGCTGCTTGGAATAGTACAGGGCTACATCGGCCCGTTTAATGAGCTCGCTTAAAGTGATGGCGTTGCCGACAATCTTGTATGATTTCCCCTCGTTTTGCGCGGCATCGACGTTCCTGTAGTTGCTGCAGGTAGCAATGCCTCCGCTTATAGATACCCGCACCTGAGTTCCGTCATCGCTCTGCAGATCCAGTTTCTCTAAGAGGCGAGAAATACGCCGTCCCACCAATTTGCCTCCGATTAGGTCGGTTTCGGGCAGGATGATACAGAATTCTTCTCCGCCGTAGCGGCAGATAGAGTCGACCGATCGTACTGAAGAGCGCAGGGTGTTGGCAACCTCTACGAGCACTTTGTCGCCGAAGGGATGACCAAAGCGGTCGTTGATCGATTTGAAGAAGTCGATGTCGACCATAACGATGGTGACGCTTTTGCGCTCGTGGGAACGGCTGAGGCGCTTTAGCTCGTCCTCTAAGCGCATAAACAGCTGGTGGCGCACTAGCACCTTGGTAAGGCTGTCGGTGGTGGCCAGCTCGTATAGGCGGGCATTGTGAATGGCTATAGCCGCCTGGTCGGCAACCTGCTCCACGATGCGCTGGTCATCGGTAGTAAACTCCTTGCCCTGCTTTTTGTTGGTAATATTGATTACGCCTATTACCTCGTTGTGGGCGCGCAGAGGCACGCAGAGGATAGAGGAAACGTGCGAGGTCTTGGAGGTTACGAACGTAACGCTGTTCTCTGAGTTATTGTCGGAGTCGCGGTTGCTTTTTATGCTGGAAACATCGTTGATCAGTATGGGACGGCCGGTCTTGGCTACGGTTCCGGCTATGCCTTCTCCTAGGGCCAGAGTCGTGGTGCGGATCTTTCCGTGCAGAATTTGGTCGGCGATCTCTTCGTCTATACCCTTGACCACGTTAACTTCCAGCCTCTGGTTGGCGTTCAGCAGCATAACTGAGCCTTTTTCGGCCTGAACAATGTCGGAGGCGTGGCCCAGAATCTGTTTAAGAAGCTCGGTGCGGTTGTCGATTACGCTGAGAGCGCGTCCCACATCGTAAAGCATCTGCAGCTTGTGGATTTGGTATTCGTGGCGCTCGCGCGTTTCGCTTAGCTCGGCTTCAAGCATGATATTGCGCATGGCCATAGCGGCCATAACCGAAATAAACCGAGCGATAAGCATCTGGTAGCCGTTGGGGGCGGCGGGAAGCTTAACGGCGGCAAAGCCCATTAGCGTCCGATTCTGGTCGTTGTTGGCGAAGGGAATAAAGAAATTCAGGCCGTGCTCGACGAGCAGATATGGTATGCTGTCTCTTTTTAGGCTGCTTAAGCGAAGCTCGAACAGCTTGCCGGCTTTTAGCATACGGCTGAATATATCGCGGTTGGGCATAAAGACCATATCGCTATAGATAAAATCGTCTATGCCGACCGTTTTTATCGGCCTATACTCGCTGAGATTGTCGGTAGTGAAGATTACCATGCGCTTGGCGTAGAGATTCTCTTCCAGAAGCTCGGCAGCCGAGCTGACGATTTCTTTTTGGCAATTGCACG
This sequence comes from bacterium, assembly GCA_017444045.1. Taxonomy (GTDB): domain Bacteria; phylum Vulcanimicrobiota; class Xenobia; order Xenobiales; family Xenobiaceae; genus JAFSXO01. Next base: position 8,159 of record JAFSXO010000215.1, read on the forward strand.
ACATGCTGGCTAGGCGGCGCGTGGTGTGCAGGCAGGAGCGCAGCTTCTCCTGAGTGCTTACGTCATAATCGGAGGCCTGCTGCTTCTCGTGCAGGCGGTAGCTTAAAATAGAGCTTTGCAGCAGCCGGGGGGCAATTTGAGCGAAGGCCTTGGCGTAGGTGTGCTGGCAGAGCGATTTGGCGGGGGTATCGACACCGATTATGCCGATTAGCCGATCCTCTTCAGAGATGACGATGGGAATCCAGTAGCGGATATTGAGGAAAAACAGACGCGAGGAGCGGTTTAATTCGTCGAGCAGCTCTGAGCAGTTGCTATGCTCGAAGGGCAGTTTGCGCAGCAGCTTGCGGCAGAAGGGAGTGTAAGTGGCAACATAGCCTACACCGCGCAGTTCCGCCTGGCTGAAGCCATGAGAGGCGTACAGCTTAAAGCTGTCGCTGCCCACATCGATTAGCATGACAGACTTTTGGGCTTTCAGCTTGCCCGTTATGAAGCTCAGCATCTGGCGGCACATGTGATTTAACTCGTGAACGTCTAAGGAGCTCATGAACTCGCTTACAATGTCGTAGGTATTGCTTACAATTAAACTATGGCGCTCCTGAATGGCGTAGGCCTGCCGGCTGCGCTGTCGTCTATTTAAGCGGTTCTTGAGGGATCTGGTTAAGTACATTGTGCAACTGCTGTGCAACGCACCATACATGGCGCTGCGCTAATGGTCCTGTCCTGTCTTTGGCAACGTTCGCTGAACTTACTATATATTATAAGCATACGGTGCAACGTTAGTTTACAATTTTGTTGCTAAGTGGCAATAATCCTGCTAAATTCAAGGCATATGGGGCGCGGCTAGAAAATATATGGAGAGCCGTGCTGGGCGGTAGGCCGAGGCGCTGAAATAGGTAAAAAACTGAGTGCAGCGAAGCAGTGCCGGCGCGGAAGCTGGTGCAGCGCGAATTTGTTCGCTAAACACTAACTAAACGACATTGAGCAATAAGCAATGTCGTTTGTTAAGAAATGGCCAATAGATCACCATTATAGCTCCCCCTAAAGGATGGCAGGGGGAGATGTCGCGACTGCGACAGAGGGGGTGGCCACAGCTGGCGGAAGAATCGAAGTTTAACGCATGTTGTGCGCTAACTTATACGCTAATGTACAACGTA
>JAFSXO010000216.1 GCA_017444045.1 bacterium
CATGGAATCGACCTCAAATATCGGCAACTTCGAAAAGAATGCCCAGCTGAAATTCGGCGTTGCCCCCATTCCCCGCGGCACGACGAAAAACTATCAGTTCGCCGGAACCAACCTGGCCATCTTCAACAAGAACACCGGCAACCCCACCGCCGATGCCGGACGCCAAAAAGCGGCCTGGAAGTTCATCCGCTTCATGACCAGCCCCGAGATTACCACCGAATTTGCCATGGCGACTGGCTATCTGCCCGTGCGCAAATCCGCGGTAAACGGAACAGCCTATAAATCCTTTATCAAGGAGCATCCCAACTACCAGGTGGGCATTAACAGCCTGCAGTACGCTTCCGTCCAGCCCAGAGTAGGCTGCTGGGAAACCGTGCGCGGCATCCTTGACGACACCCTAATCGAAGCGCTGGGACGCAAAAACACTCCCGAAGACGCTATGCTCCGGGCCACCTCCATGGCCAACGGTATGCTAATGTCCAGCGCCGGCAACCAATAAAAACTCCAAGCCCCGATAAAGCCACCTTTATATCAGGCAATGCCAGTAACTTAAGAGTCATGGCATTGGGTATTGCTTGTTCATGTGCGTTAGCGTTACGTTGTTGATAAGCGTACAAGTTAGCGTGTACCATGCGTAAACCGCAATATACCATCAGCTGTGGCCACCCCCTCTGTCGCAGTCGCGACATCTCCCCCTGCCATCCTTTAGGGGGAGTCATAATGTTAGGCTAGCTGACGCTAAGTTACCGACATTGTCATATCAGGGTGGCTTTATCGATAAATAAGCCGCTTTCAAAAATGTACGAACAGCCACCGCCACAGTTACAGCTAGCAGGCCCCGCCAAACACTCCTGGGTCTGGCGCCATACCATGGCTCTGTCCTTTATAGGCTTGGGCCTATTTCTGTTTTTGGTAGCCACCAACACCCAAAGCGGCTGGGTGTTTATCATAGTTGCCGCATTGGCGGCCACACTGCTTCTCAGCTATACCCTTTCCCGTTCCATGGTGCGCGGCTTAACCGTAGCCCGGCAGTTTTCCGCAAACACTCCGGCCGGCCAGGATGCCCAGGTGACCATCGCTATAACCAATACAAGCAAGCACGCCAAATTCGGCATAACCATAATCGAGCATCTTCCCGACACCCTTCCAGATATAGCCCCGATACGCCGCTTTTACGCCAGCCATATTCCCGCGCACTGCACCGCGTCTTTTACCTACACTCTTCCCTGCAAGCTGCGCGGCTACCACCATTTTACCGACATAGAGCTAGAGAGCGCCTTCCCATTAAGCGTATTCTTCATACACCGCAGTCTGCGCACCTCGGACTGGCTCTGCGTAGCCCCGCAGACGATAAGCGCCAATGCCGACATACTGGGAGCCGAGGCCAACTCCGATGCGCTGACGCTGCAGCGGCACGGCAACAGCGACAGCATATATGGCCTGCACGAATACACCTACGGAGAAGACCTGCGCTACGTGCACTGGCCGGCCAGCGCCCACAGCGGCAAGCTTCTTATAAAAGACTTCCAAGACGAATGCTCGTACAAGCAGCTTATTATAGCCATCGATCCCACGCGTTTGGAGCCACTTTTAGATCCGCGGCAGGAGGACCTAGAAAACGCCATTTCGCTGGCGGCTACCCTAACCGCCTGGTGCGCCCAGGAGCACATATCCCTAGTGTTAGCCACCATACGCGACGGATGCATAGTTACAGGCGATATCGGCAGCAGCGGCGACTTTTTTGCCTCCATCCAAGCCGAGCCACCAGGAGCAGACTCTGATGCATTATTCGCCTGGCTCGAAAACAATTACGCCCACTCTGACTGCAGAATAATACTTTTTAGCATTCCTGGCACAGCTAAATGCCCCCATCTGCCGAAGTCCTTGGACAGCGCGACGCTGTCGCAGGTTATCTGCCTCCCAGGTGCGCAGACTCCCACACTGTACCTGGATTTCTCCCGCCAGCAGGGTAAGCGGCTGCGCCACTACCTCTCCATCAACAGCAAAAAGGTGCCCGCAGACAAACGCCAGATCGCCGAGAATTGGCAGCAGTCAGTTACCGAAGCCAGCAGAAAGACCGGATGCATTTACGTTGACGGCCAGTCCAATACTGAACTAATACTGAACTCAATTCTGATGTCGCTGCGTTAGAGCAAACGCGCGGCTCAAGAAATCATCACACTGCTCAGGGCATCATCAGCAGCCACAGATGCTCGCGGCCGCAGTCCTTTGTAAATACGCGCCCTTTCATCTCAGGACGGCTCATATAGCGATCTGTGATGACCTCAAAGACCATTTCTCCATGATGGTAGCGGGCAGCCCGCTGCGTTTCCAGAATCCAAACATTGCGCCCCTTATAATAATCACCCTGGGAGGCTATGCTCAGCAAAAATGGCATCTGCTCCTCATGCATACGCAGAATCCGTCCGGGCGGCCAATTCTGAGGATCGGTAAAATACTCCGACACGGCCAAGGAAGATACGCTCGCTGCGGGGGGGATAAGCAGCGGCAGATCGGGATGCAAAATGCGCGTCACGCTATCGTCGTAAACGCAAGCGTAATCGTTAGGCTGCATATACGCGGACAGCGTATTGAAAGCGGAGCCGCTGCCTTCCCCATCGACCAAAACGGCGGTACTGTAATAGGGCACTGCCAGCCAAAAAACCAGCAAAGCTGCCCAGCGCACAACCGCTGGCAGCTTCACGATCCCGTACCCTACCGCCAAAGCCATCCAGGGGAAAAGCCAGACCATATTGGACAAGCTAATAATAGACCTGTACTGTGCAGAAAAAATGTGCAGAAACGCATACCCAGACAGCGCGAAGGGCAGAAGCATCCAGACGGCAGAATTATCACGCTTTTTCAGTTTCGCCGTAAGCGCCACGCCAAAGCCCCAAAAAGCAGCGGCTATTCCAGCTATAGTAGCCAGCTGGGTGGCATGAAATGCCCTAGTGCTGCGCAAAAACGAATCGCGCAGCACCTGAGGCGCATTCTCAAATTCGTAGCCAAAGCCGAACAGCGCCCAGGTTTCC
>JAFSXO010000217.1 GCA_017444045.1 bacterium
CACGGCACCCAACGCCGCACCGCCAGCGCAGCCACAAGCACAGACGGCCCAGAAGCCAGATGCAGCGCCAGCGGCAGCAACTCAGCCCACGGCCACCGCAACACCCAACGCCGCACCGCCAGCGCAGCCACCAGCACAAACGGTGCAGAAACCCGCGGCAGACAAGCCACAAGCCCTAGCTCCGCCGGTGCCAAAGCCCAACCCCGCGGCCGGCACGCCTTACCGCGGCATGCTGCCCTTCCCCGGTATTACGCCTCCGGCTCTGACCGAGTTCGTTACAGCGGTAATGTCCACCGATGCAGGTGACATCACCATTGAAATTTATCCCCAGGCTGCTCCCAACGCGGCCAAACGCTTTGTGGATCTGGTAAAATCGGGCTTTTACGATGCCACACCTGTTTACAGAGTGGTGCGCATTCCGAAGCCGTTTATCGCTCAGTTTGGCATAAACTGGCGTCCTGAGCAGAAGATATGGAAAGACCGCCTCTTCAGCGATGATGCCAGCCTATTCCAGCTTCTCCCCGGGACTCTGGCCTTTGCCAAAGCCGGCCCAAACATCAACAGCACCCAGGTTTTTATAAACTACGCCGACAACAATTTCCTGCGCTCTCAGGGGTTCACCGCCTTTGGACGCATAATTGACGGGCTCGACATCGCTATGCGCTTCCGTCCCGTAGGCAACCCCAGTATGGGCCTTTCCCAGGAACGCCTTTGGAACGACGGCGAGGCTTATCTCAATATGCAGCCGGTTCAGCCCAACATGATCCAAAGCATCAGACTGGCGGAATGATCGGCAAACTGAAATCGATTCATTAAAAGCATTAATACAGGCAGGCTAAATCAGCCCTTTTCCGAACGGAATATAGAATAATGTTAAATTCAGCGGAATACGCTGAACCTAGTGATAGCATATTTGCTGCGGCATAAGCACGGAAAGGCAAACGATTATGAAATTCTATAATTATCTCCTAATTGCGGGTTTGCTGTGCTCCATGAGCCAGCCAGTGTTAGCTGATGATAACCTATACAATCGCGCCCTCGAAGCTTATCAGAAAAGGGATTACAAGCTGGCCAATCAGCTGATCGATCAGTTTATCGAAGCCAACCCCGACAATCCCTATGGGCACGAGGCCAAAGCCATGATTTTGGCCAACATGAATTACTATGTCAAAGCCCTGGCGCAGCTTAAGCAGGTGCTGGAGCTAAGCCCGAAAAACCACCGTGCCGCCGAATCCTACGGCGCCCTGCTGCAGAGAGCCATCAACTACCTCACGAAAAACGGCAAATACGACGAAGCTGTTGAGTTAGCCCAGCAGAGCCAGGGTGCGATCCCCGAATACGCCGCCACCAGCAAAGGCCAGGCCGCTGCCAATTACGCCTGCGGCATCGCCTACTTCGAGCGCTGGTGCAAAAACGACGATCCCGAGGATTACCGCACCTACATGAGCCACATGCAGAAGGTCTGCGAATTAGACCCGGTATCGCCCACCGGCGAGATCATGACCGGCATAGCCTCCTACGACAACGGCGATTATAAAAGCGCGCTCAACCACTTCCAGGTGGCCAAAACCCTTCGCTCCACCAATCCTACAGCCGCTATGTGGACGGGATTGGCTTATGCGGCTCTGGGCAGCTATGATATGGCTCTGGCCGAGCTTAGAACAGCCAGGAAGACCTTCAGCAACAATCCCAACATCATCGCCTCCATCGCCGATGTGCTTCTGGCTCAGGGCGACTACGAGGGCGCCAAAATAGAATACATGACGGCCCGCAGCCTCAAGCCCAATAGCAGCGATATGTATTACGCCCTTTCCGACCTATTCATCATGACGGGCACCGCTCAGGAAGGCGTAGATATTCTAAAGTCGGAGATTAGCGAGAGCCCCAGTTTCCAAAGCTACTTCCATTTAGCGCTATTGCTGCATCAGATGGGCGATTACACGGGAGCTGCTGCCGCCTGCAAACAGGGACTTTCCGTGGCCGCAACGCCTTGGGAGCGCTTACAGCTTAACACAGAGCTAGCCCTCATAGCCTTTGACCAGGATCCCACCCAAACACAGGTGCGCCTGTCCAATGCCGATGCCAACGCTTTGGCGGCCTCACAGCATCCGTCTTATTGGGTGTACATGAGCTACGCCGATCCTCAGGAGCCTCAGCGCGAGCTCAACGCCCGCAAGGTTCTGCGCGAGGTAGGCCCCAACAATCGCTGGCTGCACGCCCAGGCCTGCAAATCGCTGGCCTTCAACAAGCGTGATGCCAAACAGCCTATATGGGCGCTGGAAATGCTGCATCAGGCCTGGCTGCGCACCCCGCAGGGCTCCAGGGCTTTAGAGTCCATCCAGAAGGAATTCCCCGCGCTCAAGGACGAGGCTGTGCAGTACCTGCAGAAGGAGATACAGAGAACCTCCAAGAGCAAGGATGCCAACAGCGTAGCCAGACTGGCACAGCTTGAGGCCCAGATGAACGCCATACAAAGCGCCTCTCTGGGCAATCCCGGCAGCCGCCTGCTACCCATGATGACGCCTCCGGAGACGGCATCGATGCTCATTCCGCCCGACACGGACCCGTCCCTGGCCAACCTGTGCAACGCATACAGCGAGCCGATCAGATGGATGAAGTTTAAGGACAAAGAGCAATAGACGATACCAGCTAATTAAGGGGAACGCAAAACAGTTCGCGTTCCCCTTAATGGTTATTGTGCTGCCTTCCATGAACGCCATCTCTGGTGCCTGCGTTTTTCAGCATTTCTGTAGGCAGATTTTAGCGCGTAACTAGTTCCGCGCAAGGCACATCTGAGCGCAGCGAACCAGTGCCAGCGCGGAAGCTAGTGCAGCGCAAATATGCTCACGATTCCTTATCATTCAAGGAACTTACAAATTAGGGAGCGCAAATCTAAATGGACGGACACGAGAAATACACAACGCTGCACATAACAACCGTCGATCTCACCGCCTGGTGCTTCCTGCGCTCCTGGTTTCGCTGCCTGCGCCAAAACGGCTATAAAGTCACCCTAGCCTGCACTGTCAGCAAGTTTCGCGACGACCTGGAAGCCAGCGGCGCCGAAGTCATCGATATTCCCATAGCCAGACGCATCTCTCCTCTGCAGGATCTCATTTCGCTGTTTAAACTAATCGGCCTCATCCGCCGCCTGCGCCCCCAATTGGTGCACACCCACACCTCCAAAGCCGGCTTTATCGGACGCCTGGCTGCCAGGCTCTGCGGAGTTCCCCACATCGTGCACACCATACACGAGCTGCCCCAGAACTCCACGCATAATCCCTGGCTCATCAAATTCTATCAGCAGTTAGAACTGTTTGCTTCGAGATTTCTCTGCGACCAACTGATAACCGTATCCCAGCCCAATTACGAGCAGATCACCTCGCTGGGCATAGCCACACCAGACAGGCTGGCCTTAATTCGCGAAGGTCTGGATCATACCAAGTACGAGCCCTATCACAGCCACTGCGCCCCTGGGCAGCGCTCTGTTTCCGAGATACGCGCCGAATTTTCCGTCCCCGAGGGCGCACCCTTTATCTGCTCGGTAGGACGCCTTGAGGAAGCCAAAGGACACAGCGACTTGCTGCAGGCCTTCAGCATCGTGGCCGAAGCTATGCCGCAAGCCCGCCTGGTCATCGTTGGCGGCGGCAGACTGCAGGCCCGCCTGCAAAGCGAGCTAGAGGCGCTGGGGCTTCAGGGCAAAGCCATACTAGCCGGCTGGCGCGACGATATGCTGGATATTTTAGCGTCCTGCGATTTATACGTTCTGGCTTCGCACTATGAGGGGCTGGGTATTGCCACTATGGAGGCTATGGCCTTAGAGCGGCCCGTGGTCTGCACCGGCGTGGGCGGGGTTATCGACGTGGTAGCCGACGGCACTACAGGACACCTAGCCCCGCCGCACAATCCTCAAGCTTTCGCGGAAAAGATGCTGGACTTGCTGCAGAATCCCGAAAAGGCCAGCAGCTTTGCCCGCGCCGGCTATCGCCGCGTACAGGAGCAGTTTCACGATGAAACCGCCAATAAAGCTATGCTGGCCTTGTACCGAGAGATTATGCATTAATTAATAAACTGCAAATGGGGCATTCAGCAGGCGCATGATTGCGGGCGGGGCAGTATTCGCGCCCGAAATAGATCAGCTGCAGATGGCGCCGGTACCATTCCTCGGGCGGGAACAGCTCTTTTAGATCAGCTTCGATTTTGCTCACATCAGAGCTGGCGCTAAGCTTCCAGCGCTGGGCCAAGCGCTTAATATGCGTATCTACGGGAAAGGCGGGAATCCCGAAGGCCAGAGCCATAACCACCGAAGCCGTCTTATGTCCCACGCCTGGCAAGCTCTCCAGCCCCTCGAAGGTCTGCGGCACCTCGCCGCCAAAGTCCTCGCAGAGCTTGCGGCTTAAGGCCGCGATATTGCGCGACTTCGTGGGGGCCAGCCCCAAGCTGGCGATAATGGGCATGATCGCTTCCTGCCCCAGCTCGGCCATCTGCTGCGGAGTGCTCGCCCTGGTAAAAAGAATGGGCGTAACCGCGTTGACCTTTTTATCGGTGCACTGCGCCGACAGCAGAGTGGCCACCAGCAGCGTAAAGGGATTTATGAAATCCAGGGTAGGCTTCACCTGTGGGTAAATTTCATCCAAAACCTTAGCCACCGTTATGGCGCGCTGGCGGCGTTCGGCGAGTTCACAGGAAGGCTGATCATTCAACATCGATAATCCTGGCTCTCGGCTCGTCGTCATTCCTATTTTCGGCTTTATGGGCGGCGGTAATATTCTCATAAAGGGCTTCAGCATCGGCACCGGCTCCGCGCTTCGGCTGGGCAGCGGCACCTGACATGCGCACCAAACGCCAGCCCATGGCACCGGGCACCAAAACAATGCGCTCGCCGTTGGGAGTGATTACGCCCTGGCGCCAGTCCACGGGCTTTCCGCCAAACTGAGCCGCCATCTGCCGCATCATTTCCCGCTGGCGTATCATATTCAGCTCGTCAGAGCCGCCCTTCCACACGAAGAAAGCGATGAGCATGAGCATCATACTGCCGCGTCCGAGCAAGGCGTAAACGAAGAAGCCGACGGCGACGACCCTGGCAACCTTAACCGCGATCTCGCTGGCCCGCAGGTAATCGTATTTAAATCCCAGCAGGGCGCGCAGCACCCGTCCGCCGTCCATAGGGAAGGCCGGAATTAGGTTAAAGGCGAGCAGGCCCATATTAAGCACCACCATCCAATGAAGCAGCATGTCGATCAGACCCGCCTCCCAGTGGCCCCAGTCAAAGCTGAACAAAATGCCGCTGTGCAGATAGCGCAGTCCCGCGAACAGAGCCGCCAGCACCAAATTAACCGCCGGCCCCGAAAGCGCGACTATCAGTTCCTCTTTGGGCTTTTCTGGCATGCGCTCCAGGCTGGCCACGCCGCCGATGGGCAAAAGCATAATGTTGCGCGTAGCAATACCGAAATGCCGCGCCGCCATGGAATGGCCCAGCTCGTGCATGACCACAATTGAAAAGGTGATCAGCACCAGTCCTACCGAGAACAGGGCAAACATCATGCTGTCGGTCTTTAATAAGCCGCTCAGCAAAAAATAGCCCAGCAGCAAAAAGAAAGTGACGTGAACGTATACATCTATACCCAAAAGCTTTCCGCATCTATATGACCAACGCATAACGCACCTCAAGTCTTCGTTGCTAACTAATTATTTAATCAAAATTGATTATACGTCGATTGCTTTACGACATATGAAAACACATACCTGCATAAGCAAACTTCAGTACATCAGCAGATTAACCTTAACGACAATGCCACATAGTCAATGTCGTTTAGTTAATGTTTCGCGAATATATTCGCGCTACACCAGCTTCCACGCTGGCACTGCTTCACTCAGCTGTGCCTTTCGCGGAACTGGTTACGCTCTAAAACTTAAACTCCAGCTCCTGCTGGCCGCCAACGCCGATCCAGGCCATACTGTTCTCCACCAGCTCCCTTAAAGGCCGGCGCTGGCAGGTAAAGGGCGGCAGAGAATTGATAATCTCTCTGCCATAATGCTTCGTCTCCAGACGCGAATCCAGAATAAGAATAACCCCGCGGTCATCAACACTGCGGATCAGCCGTCCCACGCCCTGGCGCAGCTTGGTTACGGCCAAGGGAATCGAATAACTGGCAAAGGGATTGCCCCCGTGGTTTTTGATGTTTTCGATGCGGGCCTTATGCAAAGGCTCTTCGGGTGAAACAAAGGGCAGCTTGAAAACTATTACGCACTGCAGAGCCTCGCCCTGGACATCGATGCCCTCCCAGAACGAATCGGTGCCCAGCAGCACGCAGCGCTCCTGAGTGCAAAAATCGCGCACCAGCGCATGGCGCCCCACGCCGCCGCGTCCCTGGATCAGAACCCTTATGCCTGTTCCCGCCAAACGCTGGCTGAGCATATCGCCCATAAGATTTAGGGAAGACCACGAGGTAAACAGCATCAGGGTTCTTCCCCGCAAAGCGGTAATCAGCTCAGCTAACGGCTCCAGCACCTCATCGCAACAGCTATAGCCGCCCCTGCCGATATATTCAGGCACATCGGTAGCAATAGCCAGCAAGGCCTGCTCTCTATAGCTGAAAGGGCTATCGCAGCTGAGAGCTGTAATCCCGCTGCCATCTATACCGGAAGAATCCTGACACGGCAGACCTATGCTGTGCAGAAAGAAATCCATTTTTCCTCTGATTTTAAGCGTAGCCGACGCCAGCACCAGAGTTTTGGTGTACTGAAACAGATACTCCTGCAGACTGGAACCGATATGCAGCAGAGCAGACTTCAGGCCGACCTCGGTATATTCGACTTCCCGGCCAGAACGGCTGCGGATAATATGGTAGACTTCGATCCAGTTGACCCATTCGTCGTTTTCATAATCGAGGGCGCACTTCAGAGCTTCGGCCAGATAAAGTACCTGCTCCTTGGCCAGAGATATATCATCGACGAACTCCTGCATGGTCTCGTCTTCGCTGAATTTGGCCAGGCTTTCAGCTTCACTCAGCAGCGCGGCGCAAGAATGCAGACGGGAAAGGACTCCGGAGGCTTCTTCTCCTAGGCTAACCTCGTATTCGTCGGCAGTTTCATCCCAAATCTGACCAGTCAGCGTTATCTTGCCGCCGTTCTGCCTGAGAGTATCGGCAAACGTTTCTCTCAGACGCTCGAAGAAATGAAATATTTCATCGCGCAGACTGTCCAAGCAGCCATACTCCAGGCTGTCTAAAACCCTCATCCAAGAGCTGTGCCTGTCTATATCGCGGCCCTCGTTCAGGGCCATCTGCAAACGGGCGAGCAGAGGCTCCTCGCCTGGGCGCTCCTCGTGATTCTGCACGCGGTTAATGATCTGCATACAGTCGGACTGCATGAAACTATAGCTCAGCTGATTGGTGGCCACATCCTCAAGATGGTGAGCTTCGTCAAAGACCATAACATCGAAGCTAGGCAAGATCCCACTGCCTCCGGAGCGGCGCAGGGACGCATCGGACAAGACCAGGGAATGGTTGGCCACTATTATATCAGCCGTATGCAGGCTGCGGCGATTCTGGTAATGAAAGCACTCATTATAATATGGACAGCGCTTTTTGGGGCAGAGCCATTTGTCACAGCGCACCATCTGCCAGACCTTCGGAGATACATTGCACTCCGAGCGCGTCCCCGCCAGAGGCGCTGTTCCTTCAGCTTCCGAAGCGAACAGCCCATAGCGATCATCGCAGCGATTTACCACCTCGGCAACCCTCTCCAGCATAGAACGCTCTTCAGCTGTCATATCCTGGCGCTGCTTGATTAGCAGTGCCAGACGCCGGCGGCAGATATAATTGCTCATACCCAAGGCTTCAATAACGCGCAGATCGCTGCCGTACAATTCCCGCAGCAGCCCGCGCACGAAAGGCACATCCTTGTGCATCAGCTGTCCCTGAAGATTTATGGTTTTGGTGGAAACTATCGGCGCGCTTTCGCCGCCCTGCAAACGCCATATAGCCAGAGGAATCAGATAAGCCAGGGACTTGCCAACGCCCGTACCGGCCTCGACGGCCAGGGTTCCCGCATTCCAGACAGCCTCAGCCACGGCCATGGCCATATCTACCTGGCCCGGGCGCACCCTAGACTGCAACTTTTCGGGAAGAACCTGCTCAAAAATGCGCCTTATTTCAGCGCAATACCATTCACGCGTACACTCCATCGCCATTATTACCCATTACTAACCAATAATAATTAGTTAAAAGCCAACGGCTTCATCCCTGCAGGGTATAATTTCCCATTTGCTGAACCTTCAGTCATGAGCGTGTCGGCAGGCTATCATCAAAGTGGAATTTCATCCGTGCCCTGGAAATGGCTGATCGTTATAGCTATTGCCGCCCTGGCCATACGCTTAACGGCCGCTTATATTCAGCCGCCCTTTATAGACGAAGGACACGTATACTATGTGACCAAGGCCGGCTGGCACCAGCTCATCACCGAACTTAAAATCGACGTTCACCCTCCAACCTACAACGCCCTTATCTATCCGCTGGTACAGGCGACATCGTCTATTTTCTGCCTGCGGCTTCCCAGCGTTCTGCTAAGCCTGCCGGCTCTGCTTCTGGTCTATCTGATTGCCATACGCTTCGCCAACGAACCGCTGGCCTTGGGCATAACCGCTGTATACGCCTTAAACCGCGCCATATGGATTACCGATGCCCAGCTGCGCTCCTACGGAGCGCTGGGACTGGCGATACTGACCGTCTGGCTGGGGATGCTGGATATGCACGCCGGCAGGCATCCGCTGGCCTCAGTATTGCCCCGATCGTCACGCTGGGGATGGAGTCTTTTCGCGCTGGCCTCAGTGCTGGCCGCCAGCTTCCACGTACTGGGCAGTGTAGCCATTTGCACCGCAGCGCTGTTCAGCTTTTGCTTTATCGGCAGAAAGCGCCTCATCGCCCTGCTCACAGCAACCGTCAGCCTGATCCCCATAGCCAGCTGGTTCGCCTGGAGTCGAGAAACCGCGCAGTTTCAGGGCAAAAACGTAGTTTACCATGCCTCCTGGGACAGCTATTACTCGATGCCGCTGAGCATTTTGGGCTGCTGGGATGCCACCTCCTTCAACGATATCGCCCAGGGAACCGCCTGGCAGACTCTCTGCGCCGATTATCTGCCCATTTTTTACACTCTCGCCAACGTAACGCTCTGCGCCCTCTTTTTGCTCGGCTGGTACCTCATGGCCCGCGAGCGCAGCTGGGAAGGGCATTTTCTGGGTCTGAGCGCCGTTCTGCCCTGGCTCGCTTTAGGCTTTGCCGACAGAATGGGCTGGCTGACCTTCCAGGCCCGCTATTTGGTTCCATTCTGCCTGCCGTTCCTGCTGCTCGTATTCAGAAGCCTGCAGCCCTGGGGAAGACGCCTGCTCTTGGGACTGATCCTGACCATCGGAACGGCTAACTGCCTGCTGTTTCCCTTCTTCCCGCCCATGTGGAACCAAAGCTGGCAGGAATCGCTAGATTTTATCAAGTCCGCCCAGCGCGAGGGTGACACCATCGCCATAACCATTCCTTCCAACGTTTACGGCCTGGCGATGGCCTACAACCCCGAGCATATCAGATTCATTTTCCAGGACAACGCCATCAGCAACGTGATGATAGACCAGGACAGCGTGCCCGGCAAGCTGCGCGTTATGCCCATCGACTATCCCATGGCCTCACCGCAGCTGTTAGACTATTTAGGATCAGGACGCCTATTTCTCATCATTTGCCAGCCGCGGGAATCCACGAGCGCGCTGCTAGGCTGGTTAGACCAATACTACACGGTTATCGGCACCCAAAAGACCTGCAGTATGACCAACTGGGGCTCTATGCTGGTACTGCAGCTGGAGAGGAAGCAGCCTTGAGCGTACCGTCAGCGCGTCCAGGACTCTGGCTGGGCATAATTCTGGGCATTGGCCTGGCCATTCGGCTGACGGCCAGCTATATTCAGCCCGCTTTTTTAGACGAAGCCTTCGTCTATTGGGTGACAAAGGCGGGCTGGCGGGCCATGGCCGATGTTCTGCGCTACGACACGCACACGCCTGCCTACAACGTGCTGATGTATCCGCTGGTCCAGCTGACCGACAGCATGTTCTGGCTAAGGCTGCCCTCGGTGCTGCTGAGCCTGGGCACTGTCTGGCTTTCCTATAGGCTGGCGCGCCGCTATTGCAGCGAAGGCACAGCACTGACGCTGAGCGCCTTTATCTCCTTTAGCTACTGCGTATGGCTTACCGATGCCCAGCTGCGCAGCTATAGCCCGCTCATGTTCTTATGCACCTCGCTCTGGCTGGCAATGAGCGATATAAAGCGCGAGGGCGCGCCATTTATTGAATTGCCCTGGCCCCGGCTGCGCTGGCCGCTGTTTGCCCTCGCTTCCCTGCTTAGCTCCTGCATCCACGTGATCGGCGCATTAATGCAGGGTGTTATAGCCCTGTTCAGCTTTTGGCTTCCCTCGGAAGAACGCCGGCGCATCCTGATCTGCTCGGCTCTGGCCATACTGCCCTGCGCTGCCTGGTTCGTATTCGGACGCTCGCAGGCTCCGTTGCAGTTCGCCCACGCGGAGACGAGAGAATACTGGCTGCAGTTCTTTTTTACGCCGCTGTACCTGTTCGGCCTGAAATCGCCCAACGATGTGCTGGGCTTTCTGGGCAGCTATATGCCCCCCGAAGCTGCCGCTGCTTATCTGATACCGGCCTATCTGATCGGCAACGCGCTGATCTGGGCGGCACTGCTCTGGGGCGGATACAGGCTGGGACGCCAATGGGGCTGGGAGGGCTGGTTCCTGAACGCGGCATTCTTACTGCCGCTGTTAGCGATCCTGGCCAGCTGTCTGCTCGGGCTGCAGCCCTATGCCCCGCGCTATGCCGTGACCATGACGCTTCCCTTCCTGATCGCTCTCCAGGAGCTGGCCAGCCGCAGAGCGGTGCGCTTTTTGGGACAGGCGGCTCTGGCCTGGAACGTTTTCATCTGCCTGCTGTTCCCCTACTGCCCGCAGCTGTGGAACCAGTATTGGCGCACCGTAACGGACTTCATCGACGCGCGCGCCGCCAGCGGCGATATCGTCTGCGTGTATAATCCCTACGCCGCCTACTCCTTCGCTCTGGCCTACGATCCGCAGGGCGCCTATTACGAGTTCAGCCACGAAAAAAGCAGCGGCTACCATGTCGCCCTGCGCCAGCGTCCCGATTCTGCCAAGCTCGCCTGCTATCCGCTAAGTCTGGCCATGCTGAACGATTCATTTCTGCAGAGCCTCGGAAAGCACCGCATATTCCTGGTTCTCTGCCAGCGCTATCAGGGCGACAGCTCCTTAGCCTGGCTTAACGACAGATTTCATATCACCGACGGTGTCCATTTTCCCAGCCTGACCTACTGGGCCGATGCCGAAGTCTGCATTTTGGAACGCAACCGATGAAACCAGATAAAGATATACTGTCCAGAGTATTTCCCGGAGTACCGGATTCGGCACGCCGTACACTCGTGATAATCATGCTAATAGGCCTAGCCCTGCGGCTGATGGCGGCCTACCTGCAGCCAGCCTTTTACGATGAGGGGCACACCTACAATTTCACCAAATGCGGCTTCAGCGCCATCATCACCGAGATGCTCCGGGATTCCCACCCGCCGACATACAATCTGCTCATCTATCCCCTGGTACAGTTAAGCGATTCCATATTCGTCCTGCGCCTGCCCGGAGTGCTCGCCGGAACGCTGGCAATTTTCTTCGGCTTTATGCTGGGGAAACGCCTAGGTGGCGAGTGCTGCGGCCTGCTAACGGCAGCAGTAATGGCCGGCGTTTATAATCTCTGGCTGCTCGATGCCCAGCTGCGCTCTTATGGACTGCTGGACTGCGCCCTGCTGGCCCTGCTTTTGATGGTTATAAAAATCTACGAAACCGGCCGCCCTATCTCACTTCTGGTCAAACCGTCCGTCAACTGGGCAGTATTTACCCTAACCGCCATACTGGCCGCTTCCCTACACGCTACCGGCACGCTGGCAGTTCTCTGCTATCTGATACTGCTGGCCATACTTCCCGTGCGGGAAGAGATGCCTTCGCGCCGCCTGCCCTGCGCTCTGCTGGGCGCAGCCCTGCTCCCGCCCCTTGGCTGGGGGCTTTACGTCAAGGCCCAGGCTTCCAGCTATCTGAGCCAGGCTCACGCCCTGGGCAGCAATCTCCGCGAATTTCTGGACCTTCCCGCCTATCTGCTGGGCTGGCAGGTATATCC
>JAFSXO010000218.1 GCA_017444045.1 bacterium
AGCAGTTAGTTTTCTAAGCAAGGAGGAAGCATGGGCAATTACAGAGCTGCCGCAACCCACGAAATGCCGATCAGCAAAGAGCAGATCAAGATTATCCACACACTGAAAAGCAAGATGGGCATGAGTGATAGCGACTACCGCCAGCGCCTGTGGCGTGTAGGCGTCAAGAGCTGCAAAGAGATGAGCTTCGAGCAGGCTAAGCGCTTTATTCACAATCTGAAGATCGCCTGCGCCAAAAAGACCGGCAAAACCTACGCTCGCAGCGGCCACGGAGTGGCGCGCATCAGCGATGCTCAGATGGCTATGATCCGCGCTATGT
Source organism: bacterium (assembly GCA_017444045.1). Lineage (GTDB taxonomy): Bacteria > Vulcanimicrobiota > Xenobia > Xenobiales > Xenobiaceae > JAFSXO01. The sequence goes on from JAFSXO010000218.1 coordinate 320, forward strand.
GGGCAGAGATCAGCTACCTGGGAGACACGGACGATCGCGAGGTTGCCCTTAACAAGCTGGTCAGCCGCCTGTATCACGTCAGAGTTCTCAGCTGGCTGCCGCGCTGGCAGGTTCCGAAGCTGGTCCGAACGCTTGAAGTCATGCAGCATGCCGAGCAGGCTGCGGCTGCCATGCACTAAGCACAGCAGCCACCGTTAACGCCTAACCGCGTTTCTCGCCCTGATGCCGAGGCATTGTATCGGCACCGCCATGTACATTAGCCGGCCATGCCGGCATTAAGGAGGGCAAACCTATGGCCAAAACCGTTAAAGCAGTGTCTATCAAGACCTGGGACGATGTAACTACTGTGGTAGCCGAAATGAGCCACATTTGCGAAGACCGCGCCGTTATCGCAGCCAAGTACGAACCGGAGCTGCGCCGTTTGCAAGCCGAGCAGGCAGAGCAGCTGGCGCCGCTCGATGCGCGCTATGACGAACTGGAAAGCAAGGTGCAGGAGTTTGCGCTTAGTCACCTGGCCGATTTCGGCAAGAAGAAATCGATAGAGTTCCCTTATGGGACCGTATCCGTGCGCAAAACTGAAAGCGTTTGCTATACCGGCGAAGACCAGGAAGCCGGCAAAAAGAAGGCTGCTGAGAAGCTGCGCGAGCTGGGGCTTAAAGATTGCTTTAAGGAGACTTTAAAGCCCGTTGCAGCGGCCTTAAAACGCCTGAGTCAGGATGTTCTGGATTTAGCTGGAGTGGTCATCAGCGAGAGCATCAGCGTTACCGTTAAGCCGTTGGGCAAAAACTAAATGAGGCAGCGGGCAGCCTATCACGCTTAAGAAATGCCCGCCTTTACTGGGACAGACAAATACCGGTCGTTTCCCTTCCCGCCCTGATGCCGAGGCTTTGTATCGGCACCGCCAGCAAAATTCTAAGGAAAGGAGGTTCTCAAGCTATGGAGTCCCGGATGCAGTTTAATGTCGGCCGCGCTGCTTTGAAGAACGACAGTTCTTTCGAGATCGTGCTGCGCTTTGAGAATGTTCAGGGTGCCGCGGCTGCTGTCGACACCATCAATTCGCTACAGGATACCGTCAGATGCCCAAGTGCTTTTAACGGCTTACAGCTGGCCGGTGCCTGTATGCAGCTTGCCAGCGCTGTCTACGGCGCGATTAAGGCTGCCAAACCATTTTAGATATGTGCGGCGGGCGCGATGCTCCCGCCGCTTGCAGGAGAGCGATGCAGGATTTGCAGGAATACATAACCGAGGCGGATTTGAACAAGGACCTGGCATTGGTGGCGTCTCTGTGCG
>JAFSXO010000219.1 GCA_017444045.1 bacterium
ACGCATGTTGTGCGTTAACTTATACGCTAATGTACAACGTAGCGCTAACTCACATGAATTATCAGAACCAATGCCACGAATCCTTAACTAAATGGCATTGCAGAAGTATCTATGACATTTGCAAAAAATAGGGAGAGAAGAGTTTGGTATGAGCGATAATAAAGCGATATTCCGCAGCGGTTTTGTAGCTCTGATCGGCAAGCCCAATGTGGGCAAATCCACCCTCCTCAATGCTATTGTAGGGCAGAAGGTGGCTATAACCTCTTCTAAGCCGCAGACCACAAGGAGACGTGTTTTAGGGGTACACCATGGGCGCAATCGGCAGATAGTGTTTGTCGACACTCCGGGCTTTTTGCGGGAAACACACAATAGATTAGGTGAAATGATGCTGGAATCGGCAAAAACCGAAGGCCAGGAGGCCGATATCGTGGCCTTTCTCGCCGACTGTACCCAGCCGCCCAGCGAGGACGATCGCAAGGTCTGCGGTTTTCTTAACGAGATTTCGGTGCCCAAGGTGCTGGTGCTCAACAAAATCGATTTGGTGCCGGATCAGGAAGAGCAGCAGAAGCGCCTGCAGGAGTACAGCGGACTGGCTCAGTTTAAGAAGGCGTTTTTGGTGTCGGCGTATCGCAACGTCAGAGTGCGCGGGCTGGTCAATTATCTGGGCCAGCAGCTGCCCGAGGGCTGTCCGTATTTCCCGCCCGAGCAGGTATCTGACCAGAACAACCAGCTGCTTGCCGAGGAAATTATCCGTGAAAAGCTGCTGCGCAATACCGGGCAGGAAGTTCCGCATGCGGTAGCGGTGCTGGTGGAAGAGTATAGACCGACAGATAAACCCGACCTGCAGTATATGCGCGCGGTTATTTTTGTGGAGCGCGAGGGCCAAAAGAACATTATCCTAGGCGATGGCGGCAAGCGGCTTAAACGCATCGGCTCACAGGCGCGGGCTGACTTAGAGCCAATAGTCGGTAAAAGGATTTACCTGGATTTATGGGTCAAGGTGAAAGAAAACTGGCGTGACCGTAGCGACTGGCTGCGCGCCTTAGGCTATGATGGCCTATGAACTTGTAGTTTCCTTGGCAAGATAAAGGATCTATATTTTTTGTCTAGAATTTCTTAATTCTCATTGACGGGTGTGCCCGAGATAAAGCTATTAAAAGTGGCACACTGCTGGTAATTGAGCTTAACGGCTTGTCCGTATAAGATACATCCAAGCGTTCTTATCTTAGGGACGGTTGGTAAGGTTTGGAAAGGCGGTAGGGCAGAGTGGTTACGACCTACGAAGCACTAGGAATGATTGAGACCAAAGGTCTCGTAGCGATGATTGAGGCCTCCGATGCTATGGTGAAGGCCGCTAATGTTAAGATGATTGGTTACGAAAAGATCGGTGCCGGTTATGTGACGGCGCTCGTTCGCGGTGATGTAGCTGCTGTTCGCGCCGCTACAGATGCCGGTGCGGCCGCTGCCCGTAAGGTGGGCGAGCTGATCTCCGTGCACGTTATTCCTCGTCCGCATCGCGATCTCGACGATGTGTTGCCTATTGCTCCTCCGCGTGAAAAAGCGCAGAAGTAAGGGTAAGGCCTTTTGATGGACCGGAATCAATTAGTCACTTTGGTGACTCAGCTGGTCTTAGAGGAATTGTCCAAGTCTAGCGCTGAGGCTGGAGCGCCTGTTGCCAAAGCGGCAGCACCTGATGCTCCTCCTCGGCGTAAAGCACTCGTATGCTGTGCGCCTGGTTCGGCCTGTGAGAAAAACGCTTGGGACGCCCTACGGTTGCTGAGCGACACTCACTTTATTTTTGTCGACTGGCCTGGCTATACATGGGAGCGCGCTCTTAAAAGCGGTTGGGCGGCACGGAGCTGTGAGAGTATCACGCCTCCAGAGCTTTGGGATGATTTAGTCCATTCGGTCGATGCGGTTATTCTGCCGTTTGCACCGGTGGATGTCATGGCCAAAATCGCTCAGCTGATCGTCGATGTACCTCCTGTGGCCGCGGCTGTTGCTGGATTCGTTCAGGGTGTGCCGGTTTTTGTTGGCGGCGACGATGCCAACAGATGGACCCGCCACGCGGCGCGCATTCCCCGAGCCCTGATTTCGACAGTGCAGGATCATGTGCGCGCTGTGCAGAGTATGGGAGCTTTTGTCGATACTCCTAGCCAGATCGTAGCTCAGCTGGTGGGTGGGGTTGCCTGCCT
>JAFSXO010000220.1 GCA_017444045.1 bacterium
AAGAGGGCTGGCGGTAAAGGAGGTCAGGGAGGAATAGGCGCCGCTGTAAGTTCCCATCAGATCGAAGCCGGCGTTGCAGAAGGCTGAAACCGAATGGAAAACGGCGTACCAAAGTCCCTTTCAAAAGCCAAAGATGGAGCAGAAGGAACAGGCCAGCAGCAGTGCCCCCACAGCTTCGAACAGCAGGGTTCCTTTAATGATGAAGGCGGCTATGCGCACTATGTCCCCCATGCTCGGAGCGGATATGGAATTTTGCATATTGTTGCGCTGGCGCAGATCGATCTGCTGGCCGGACATTTTAGCGATAGCCAAAGCTACGGTCAGCACTCCCATGCCGCCTAACTGAATGAGGATTAATATGACTATCTGGCCCGTAAATGACCAATGCGAAGCGGTGTCATGTACCACCAGGCCGGTCACGCAGGTGGACGATGTCGAGGTAAACAGGCAGTCCAGGAAGCTGGCACAGCCGTCCTGATTGCTGGCAAAGGGAAGCCACAGCATTAACGCACCGATTAAGATTACGGCGAGGTAGCCGGCGGAGATGGTACGGAAAGAAGCTTGACTGCTGAACATAACTCTAATCTGACTAATTAGGCTAATGCGATTTTATGCAGCTGCAATTTCAATAACTTATCTTTCTTTAGCGCATTTGCGCTGCACCAGCTTCCGCGCCGGCACTGCTTCGCTTCGCTCAGATGTGCCTTGCTCGTAACTGGTTACGCGCTATAGTCTGCGCACAGTTGCTATGAACTGTGTTGCCTTGATTTGACTAAATGATACTCTACCCACTCTTTAGAGGTGGTTGGAATGTGGATGTATTGGCCATTGCTTAAGTCAATGAGACTATATGCAGCTGTTTCGCGATATGATAACACAAATTAATCAGGTTTTACATAGACAGAGGCTATTAATAATGCTGCTGGGTCAGCGAATGGGGCCTGGTGGTAAAGCAGTGCCAGCGCAGACAAATAGTAAGCCCTCGCAGAGGCTGCTCTGCAAGGGCGTTTACATGTTGCAAGACCGAGAGTTTAACATCTAAGCCGCTACCTGTTGCTTATGCTTGCGTGATGCTAGTCCTCATAGTCTGGCCTGTATTTTTCGAAATAACTGGAATCATCGAGATCATGGTCTGGGTCGCGGTAGTAGTATTCGTACTCACTGGGGTCGGTGCTATCGTAGTAGCTGGGGTCATTATAACGATCATTATACCAAAAATTATCGTTATAATAATCGTTGGTGTTGCAGCGATCGTAGTAGTCGGATTCATCGTAACCCTGAAAATCGTTATAATAGTTTGAATCTTTAGAAGGGAAATGACCTCTAAAAGAGAACTTTTTATACTCATTTTGAGAATAGTCCCTGTCTTGGGAATTGAGTCTGATCTCCAAGCAGATAGTGTTGCTATGGGTTTGGTACATGCTAAATGTACCACTAACAAGAGTAGCCATATCTACCTCCTCATTTGGCGCTGGGAAGAAGTTAAAGCTATTGGCTATACCGATGAGTGGTATAGTTCGCTTGTGGCAAGTCAAACATACATTGCTGTATGCCGTGAACTTTTTTTGAGGCAACCTTAGTTTTCAAAGGTAGCGCTTAGATCGCGCTTTTTCTATTCTACTATTTTTACATTGATTATGAACACTCTATTTTTTTGCAAAATAGTAAATTTTTAACGTCGTTTAGAATATTTTGCTTCCTCCTTTCTGTCATTCTTACAATATCATTTAGTTATACTCATGTTTCAGCTTTTTCTTATGGGAAGTCTTAGCGCGTAACCAGCTTCGCTCAGAGCGCAGCTGAACGGAGCTAGGCAGTTCCGAAGGAGCACGATGCATAAGCTGGTGCAGCGCAATCCTTGCCTTTTTGACTTAATGGCATTGGAGTAGCTTTTTGCACGGAATACTTGCGTATCTGGACTTATTTGCAGATGCTGGCTGCTATGCCTAGAATACAGTGAGCTCGCAGCCACAAAGACAAAGCCCCAAGCGGCAGATGTCGCTTGGGGCTTTTTATGGTCTCTGGCTAGTTTAGCAGCTCGCTAAATCGCTGTATCATCCCGGCGCCGGCGGTAGGCTGCGCCTCCGCCGATCAGCAGCGCGATTAGCACTGCGCCTAGCCCAGGATGCGCTACTCCGAATACCACCGGAGTCAGCGCCATACGCGTGGCGCATCTGGCCCAGGGACGGGCGGCTATGAAGCTGGCCACCGCCGGCGAGTTCGCATAGTAGAACTTCACGAAAGCCCGGCCCGGCGCATTGGTCAGCAGATGCGCGTCGCGGAAGGCGCGCAGCACCTTAACCTCGGGTTCCAGGTAACTGCCGTAAGCTGCCGTAGCGATAAAGCAGTGGCCGCCGTCTTGCCCGTCCCCGCCTTTGGACGCGGTTTCTTGGCCTTCGGCAGCGCTGCCGAGGTTTTCCTTGCCAGCGCTGCCGTACTCGTCGCTGAGGCTTGCTTCTCCCTGCGGTACCGGCTCTTCGTCCACTAGCTCGACGTCCCATTCAGAGCTGATGAGCTCTTTCATTGAACCGTTTGCCATCAGCCTGCTGATGACGTGCACTTCAGCCTCACCGCTGAGTACCTGGCCGGCCAAGGTCTCGGGCAGCCCTTCGACTACTAAGCTGTGTCCGAGGTTGCTGCTGGTCTCGAAGACTCCATCGCCAATCATAACCGCGCAGTCGCCGGAGAAGTTCTCGCCGTAGATTACCAGCGCATCGGAACGGCCGCTGAGCGGGCGTACCGCGGTAATGCGCGGGAACAGCCTGGCTTCCAGCGCGTCGCTGCTCAAGCTGCGGGCTTGGTCCTCGGGGAACTCAATGTCCTCATCGCCGTCGGCGATAACCAGGCCAGACGGGTTCTCGTTGCTCTCGATAACATACTTATCCTCTTCGGCTTCGGTCATCTCGGCGCTGTCAGCGTACTCATCTTCTGCGCGGAGCAGTTCCTCGACGTCGGCTGCGATCTCGGGATCGAGAGCCTCGGGCTGATCTTCGCCGATGGTCTCGCCCTCGAGCAGCGCTTCTTTGCGCAGCGCCAGCATGTCGGCTTCGGCTTCGGCGGCTATCTCGTGGATCTCTTCGCCGTTAAGGCCGTCAGCTTGGGGCAGCAGAGACTCGCGGGAAGCGCTCGCGCTGATGGTTTTGCTGCAGCTCTTGCCGTCGCCGCGCGTGACCTTTACCGTCCAGCTGCTGGTGAGCTCGTCAGTATCGCCGTTGATGAACTGAGACAGCTCATTGTCCGCCAGGGCGTATGCGGTTCCGTCGGACCACACGCTGCTGCTCAGGATACCGTCGATGTAGACCTTGCCATCGGAGCAGTTGTCCAGCTTTATGCCGAACCAGCCTTCTTCATCGGCGATAAAGCCCAGAATCGCGGGAGCTGCGGCGGGGTAAGACTTCTTGATGGTCTTAGCCGCGCTGGTTTTGCCCTCTTTGGTCGTGACTGTGAACTTGAAGTCTTGGGTCAGGGTATTGCTGCTGTCCAAGAGATGGCGTCCCAGCTCGTAGGGCACCACCACATCGGTGAAGGCCTTTTTGCTGGCGCTGTAGGTCGTGCCGTGGACGGCCGCGCAGCCGTCGAGGTAGACCGTTCCTCCGCTCACGATATTGCTGACATAGACATCGACCTTGTTTTCCTTGGTGGCCAGCACCTTGCTGATAGATGGTGTGAGCGTCTTGAAGGGCACAGTTGTGATCGCGCTGGTCTTGCTGTTGCTGACTACCTTGAAGGTGTAATCCTTGGCCAGGTAGCTGACCTTGCCTAACAGGTAGTTGCCCAGCGCGGTG
>JAFSXO010000221.1 GCA_017444045.1 bacterium
CCAGCTTCCACGCCGGCACTGCTTCACTTCGCTCAGATGTGCCTTGCGCGGAACTGGTTGCGCGCTGTAATCCGCAAACAGCAGCTATAAATAGTACCTACACAGGATTAACCAAATGGCATTGAGCAAATATGTAAAGCCACGCCAGCTCCCTTACCAGTACGTAAGCTACATATTATAAAGTACGCAAAAGCAAGGTTTTTACTGATAATCAACTAATTTATAATCTCTTAAGGTATAACTATTGGCTGTAAACAAAGAATCAAACGCTTACGGATCGGAGATCAGCATATATGGACGGAGACAGAATGGACACGTGCGACAGCTCCCAAGCTTTCGCCGCCATGGGACGCCGGCAGGCACTGGAGATGATAGGCACAGGGCTACTCGGCCTGGCCGCCCTGAGCACAGCGGGATGCACCAGCGCTACAGATGCCCCGCAGACGAATACCGCCGCGCCTTCAGCAGGCTCCGCGAGCGTCACAGCTCCGCAGGCAGCCCCAAAAAGCGAAACGGGCCAGCTCACCTACCGCACCGATCCGCGCAGCGGCAACAAGATCTCCATGCTGGGCTTCGGCTGTATGCGCTTCCCTACCCTGCCCGATCCCAACAATCCTGAGCAAAAGATAATCGACGAAGAGAACGCCTACAAGCTGATAGACTACGCCTGGTCACACGGCATCAATTATTTCGACACCGCCCATCCCTACCACGGCGGCACCTCGGAGATAATGGTCGGCAAAGCCCTGTCACGCTATCCGCGCAGCAGCTTTTTCCTGGCCGACAAAATGCCCACACCCAAAATCACCTCCTTAGACACGGCCAAGGAGATATTCGAAGGCCAGCTCAAAAAATGCCAGACCGACTATTTTGACTACTATCTTTTGCACAACCTCAGCGATCTGGAGGTCACCAAACGCGTATATCTCGAATACGGCGTGCTCGATTATCTGCAGGAGCAAAAAAGGCAGGGCCGCATCCGCCAGCTGGGCTGGTCATTTCACGGCAACCGGGAGCTGTTCACCTTTGCCCTAAAGGAACTGGCCAAGGACTGGGATTTTGTACAGATCCAGATGAACTACCACGACTGGCTGTACGGCGACACGGCCAGAGGCAAGGAACTAATTCCCGCCAAATGGATGTACGATCAGCTGGCCGAGCGCAGCATTCCTGCGGTGATCATGGAGCCGCTCCTGGGAGGGCGTTTGGCCCGGCTAAATCAGCAGGCTACGGAAATATTGAAGGCCGCCGATCCAGAAGCATCTCCCGCGGCCTGGGCCTTCCGCTTTTTCGCCAGCTACCCCAACATTATTACTGTGCTTAGCGGCATGACCTACATGGAGCACCTGCAGGAAAATCTGCGCACCTTCTCCCCCCTCAAGCCGCTAAGCTCTGCCGAACAGCAGACCCTGGAACGCGCCCTGCAGGCCTTCCGCTCCACCTGGTCCATCCCCTGCACCGAATGCGGCTACTGTATGCCCTGTCCCTACGGGGTCAATATACCCGGCGTTTTTAACCATTACAACAAATGCGTGGCCCAAAACCGCCTGCCCAGCAATGCCCAGGACCCGGAGTACAGCAAATACCGCCGGCAATACCTCATCGATTATAGCCGCTCCCTGAACCCTCTTCAGCAGGCCGACCGCTGCATCGGCTGCGGCAAATGCCTGCCCGCCTGTCCGCAAAAGATCGCCATACCCGCCGAGATGCACAAAATTTTCAAATTCACCGAAGGGCTTCACTCGCACCATGGCGCCCACGCTCACAGCCGCCCAAGCCAGTCCCAGAATAGACATGGAGCCGCCCAATGAAAAACTACCGTTATCTGCGCATCATAATTTCTCTGATCAGCTTCGCGGCGCTGACCTTCGCCTTTGTCGACATCAGCGGCTGGGGTATCCGCCACTGCAGCTGGCTGGCGCAATGGCAGTTTATGCCCGCCCTGCTGTCGCTAAACCTCCTGGCTCTGGCTGCGATCCTGCTGATTACCTACCTAGGCGGACGCCACTATTGCTCCTGGCTCTGTCCCTTGGGCATTTACCAGGACTGCATCGCCAAGCTGTCACACCGCAGCCCCAAGCAGCCATATTCGCCCAGTCCCGAACACCGCAAGCTGCGCCGTATAGTCCTGATCGTTTTTACCGCTCTTTGCGCCTGCGGATTTCTCAATATCGCCGCATTAATCGAACCGTACGGCCTGTATGGGCGCATGGCCTCTGGTCTTTTCGCCCCCATATATCATATGGGCAACAACTGGCTGGCGCAGTGGGCGGCCAGCCAGGACAGCTACGCCTTTTCCAGCGTGCCGCTGCGTCCTCACAGCGCAGCTTTGCTCGCCGTAGCCCTGCTTAGCTGGGCGGGCATAACGCTCGCCGCCTGGAAAAAGGGGCGCCTCTACTGCAACGCGGTCTGCCCTATAGGAACCCTTTTAGGGCTGATAAGCAGCCACTCGCTCTGCCAGGTACGCCTAAATGAAGAGAAATGCGTTTCCTGCAAAATGTGCGAGCGCGTCTGCAAAAGCGAGTGCATCGACATAAACAGCAAGACCATTGACAGCAGCCGCTGCGTAGTATGCGGACGCTGCTGGCAGACCTGCAAAACAGAGGGGATCAGATATGGCAGATAACCACGATAACAGCAGCATGAGCCGCCGCGCCTTTCTGAGCGGCCTGGCTATACTAAGCACCGCGTGCCCGGCCCAGGCACAGAAGCAGTTTAGGAAATATACTGCGCCGCCGCCCCAATACAAGAAGCCCTATCCCCGCCAGGAGTACATCACCCCTCCAGGCTCGCAGAGCCATAGTCATTTTCAGCGCCTCTGCACCGGATGCCACCTCTGCGTGAGCGGCTGTCCCAACCACGTCCTAACCAGCCACGCTTCGCCGTTAACCAATATGGCCCAGCCGGTTCTGACCTACGAAAGAGGCTTCTGCAAGCCCGGCTGTACGCGCTGCTCGCATACCTGCCCCACCGGAGCGATCCTGCCGATAAACAGAGAGGAAAAAAGCTCTCTGCAGATAGGCCAGGCCGTATTTAACCTGCAGCACTGCGTTACCGTAAAGGATGGCGTGCACTGCGGCTTATGCGCGCGGCGCTGCCCCGCTGGCGCCATTACCATGGTGAATACGGAGTACGAAGGGCGAAATATTAAAGTGCCGGCCATAAACGCTTCACGCTGCATCGGCTGCGGAGCCTGCGAATATTACTGCCCAGCCACGCCTCTGAGCGCCATTCACGTCGAAGGGGTACAGGTTCAGAGAACTATCTAAAAGGCGACAATTCCGCTAACTAAGCTCTTTGCGAGCCTGAGCTGACGGCACTGCCAGCAAGGCGGGCTGCATGTTTAAATCAAACTGCATTATTTTAAGAATTAGAGGGGAAAAGTCGGCTTAGCTCTATAAAGATAATATCTTAAGCTAGCTGTAGCTAATCAATTCTATTATAGCAGATTATTTCTATTATTATTCTAAAGCCTTTATCCCCATGAGCAATTACAGTCCCGACCTCAGCCTGCATATCGACCTGGGCAAAAACGATATAAGCGATCTGGCAGCCAATATTAGCGAGCTGATAAGCGCCAGCGGCGGCCAGGGCGGCATAATCACCACCTGGGAAAGCGACAATCCAAAGCAAACCCAGTGCGTCAGCAGCGGCGTGCCCAGACAGCTAAAGGAGAGCCTCTGCGCCGAGATAGCCAGCTTTGTTCCAGAAATTGCCAGCGGCGATTTCACCGCCATTAACGATTTGCAGTGCCGGCTGGAAAGCGATAAAATCCACGGCAGGCTGGAAGGGCTTAACGCCATTGCGGTTCCTATCGTCGCCTCCGGGCGGCCCCTGGGCATGTTCTGCCTGCTGCACCGCGGCGAGGTTCCCAGCTTCATCAAGGAATCGCCGCAAATATACAGCTTAGTAGCCGACCACTTCGAGGTTGTGCTGAACAATGCGGCTCTCCTGCGCAAGCTTATGCGCGATCGGCTCTGGTACGAATCGCTGCTGCGCAACTTCAAAGACGGCATCGTCATCGTCAACATGGAGGGCAAAATTGTCGGCATCAACACCGCGATGGAAAAGCTTAGCGGCTGGAAGGTATCAGAAGTCGTGGGCAAGCCCTACCACAAGGTGTTTCCGCTTAAATTCGCCCAAAAGCTCGACGACCACGGACAAAAGCAGACCAGCCTAACACTTGGCTCGGCCAAAAAGCTGATCGACCTTTCCATTTTCCAGGATCTCATGGAGGGCGAGCTGACTATACGCACGGGAAATATCATAGATATAGAGGTCAGCGGGGTCACCGTAAGCGACAAGCGCAACAAGATCTGCGGCTGGTTCATGGTGATGCGCGACATCAGCCAGCGCAAGGAGCTGGAGCGCCTGGGCAAGATCTTCCTGTCGGCCATGTCCCACGAGCTGCAGACGCCGATAGCAGTCATCAAAGGCTTTGCAGGCCTGCTAAGCGATCCCGAGCTGGAGCTTTCCCCGGAGACCATACGCCAGAAAGCCGCCCTCATTTTTGATGAAAGCGACCGCCTGCAAAAAATGGTCAGGCAGATGCTTGAAGCCACCTCGATTCAGGCCGGCGGGATTCAGCTGCACTGCGAAGCGGTCAGCATGACCGAGCTTATCAGGCGAGCCATGCACCGCTTCGAGAACATGGCAGCCCAGAAGGAAGCGACTCTAACCGCCAACTATCCCGACGATCTGCCCACGGTCTGGGGCGATCCACAGCGCATTGAACAGGTTTTGAACAATTTAATCGAAAATGCCCTTAAGCATGGGGCTGGAGGCCAGGTGGAAATAGCGGCCCGAGAGGAGTTTTCCACAGTGCTGATCCAGGTAAGCGACTGCGGCCCTGGCATATCGGCAGACGAGCAGGGGCGCATCTTCGGCATGTTCCAGCGCGGCTCCGGCACCAAAACGCGCGGAAGCGGTCTGGGTCTGTTCATCGCTCAGGCCATAGTCGAAGCCCACGGAGGCCGCATTGGCGTGGAGACGGCAGAATCCGGCGGCGCCCGCTTTTATTTCACTTTGCCCAAGGAGCAAAGCCACTAGCACTAAGCAATTGCTAATATTTTTTATCCTTTACAAAACGATACTCAGCAAGGAGCAAAGCAGCAAATAATGGCAAATGACGATGATTTCAAAGGGCGGCGTTTGGTAGTAGTTGAAGACGAACCGCATGTGATAGACCTGATCAGAACTACGCTGGAAAGCGCGGGGTTCATCGTTTCAGGCGCCATGACCGGCCGCGAGGGCATTCAGCGCATCCGCAACGAGCTTCCGGATCTGGCTCTGCTGGACGTAAACCTTCCCGACATGACCGGCTTCAAGGTTTTGGAGGATGTGCGCAAGACCTTAGGGATTCCCTGCATCATGCTAACCGTACAGGACGATGAAGACTCCCGGGTGCGCGGCCTAGAGCTCGGAGCAGATGACTACATCGGCAAGCCCTTCGGCCACCGCGAGCTGGTCAGCCGGGTTAAGGCGGTATTGCGGCGCTCAGAAGCCCCAGCACCGATGGCCCGCAATGTCGTCACCGTCGATGACCGTCTCCACGTGGATTTCGATCACCGCAAGGTTATCGTCGATGGCAAGGAAGTACACCTGCGCCCCACCGAATATAAGCTTTTGCACCACTTTATCAACAACCCTGGCAAGCTTCTCTCCCACGAGAATCTGCTCTCCAAGGTATGGGGACCGGAGTACCGCGACGACACCCAGCTGCTGCGCCTCTACGTCAACTACCTGCGCAAGAAAATCGAGGTAGATGCCGCCAACCCGCGCTACATTTTCAACGAGCGCGGCATCGGCTACAGGTTTACTGAATATTAAACTACGATTTTTTAGTTACGGAATACTAAGAGAGGCCCCGCATGGAAGAGAACTGGCTAAATGACGAGTACGTCCGCTATTACAACAGCAGCTATCAGACCTCGCAGGAAGAGTTTGCCGGCTATCTGAAGCTTTTAGATATCAATTCCGAGGACTCGCTTCTGGACCTGGGGTGCGGTGACGGCTGCTTTCTGGAAGCCGCGGCTCCACTGGTTAAAAGCGCGGTAGGCATAGACATTTCCCCGCTCCAGGTCAGCCTAGCCGAAAAGCGCCTGCAGGCTTATCCTCAGGCTTCGGCGCTGTGCTCCGATTTCGTTAGCTGTGCCAGCGTTCTGCGCCAAGACAAGAGCGGGATAACCTTTACTAAAGGCTTTTCCCGCAAGGCTCTGCACCACCTTACCGACCCAGAAAAGCACGAAATGCTGCAGGCTTTAGCCCCACTTTTCGCCCCCGGCGCCGTATTGTATATTGAGGACGGCATATTCTACAATTTTGAGCGCGAGCATATCCAAGAAAATCTGGATAAGCTGATGGAAGAATGCGCCCAGTATTATGGCGAAGCCTGGGAGCAGAAGCGCCACGACCTGCTTAACAGCTTCCTGAACGAGCATCCTACTGGCGTTGGCTTCTGGACCAAGGAGCTAAACGCGGCTGGATTTAAGGTAGTCGAGCTGAAGCCGCGCTCCTCCTTCTATGGTGGTCTTATCGCAAAAAAGGTATAGCCATAGCTCTGTGTTAGCATCTCTCCAGGGGGAGAAGTCGCGTAAACACCATACTTTATTATTAAGCTGATTGTATTAGCAACATTATCATTCAGTTGAGGAAACTTACAAAATGCAAAAGGTTGACTTGTTTTCACCGGGCTCTCTGGGAACCTGCTGGTACGGCAAATACCACTACATGGAGCCTTGGGTAGGCTGTGGCCACGCCTGCCCTTACTGCTATGCGCGCAGCCGCAAATCCGTACACAACAGCCTGGACGAGCTTCACGGCCAGTTCGCTGAGCCGACTCTCCAGATGCCCCGCCCCCAGCTGCTCGAAGCCATTGAAAAGGAAGTCAACAGCGGCGAAATCCA